>NZ_CP022522.1:1225000-1525000 GCF_002850255.1 Pseudoalteromonas sp. NC201 | reverse complement strand
GCAAATCGCAATCGGCCTCAGCCAATACCCCAAGGGTAAATTCTAACTCCGACATTTGTTGTCCAGGAGCCGCATAGTAAGACACATTTTCTACAGCAATTCGACGTTCTAGATGTTCTTGGACCGCTCGGATCCGCTTAGCTGTATGATGGATTGCTTCTTCCGTAAAAGGGATTGGCATCAGATCGTACATATGACCCTCTCCCGAACAATAACTCAGATGCTCACTGTACGTAGCGATATTATGCTGTTTAAAAAATGTTTTTAGTTGTGATAAAAATTCACGATCAAGCGGTGCAGGTGAACCTAGCGATAACGATAAGCCATGACAGATAAAGGTATGTTGTTGCGTCAATGCTTGAAATTGCTTTGCAAGCTTACCGCCAAATTTTAGCCAGTTTTCTGGTGCAACCTCATAAAAGTCTACTTGCTTTGGTGGTGTATTAAGCACATCATCGACCATTTCACGGCGTAAACCAAGTCCTAAGTTGCCTAACTGCACTGTCATACTTCTCTCACTTTAGACATTATTTTGAAATAATCAGAAGCTCGCATCACAAAGGCTTTACTGTATGCACGGCTTCACTTTGGAATTACCCAATAGCGCCGCTTACCTTAACATAACTAGCTGCGCTATTGGGTCGAATACAATGGTATTCCTATTTAGTGGTTACCACCGCATTTACCTTCTCCGCACTTACCTTCTTTTTTGCCTTTGGCGTCGCCACCACATTTACCTTCGCCGCACTTACCTTCTTTTTTGCCTTTGGCGTCGCCACCGCATTTGCCTTCGCCGCACTTACCTTCTTTTTTACCTTTAGCGTCGCCACCACATTTGCCTTCGCCGCACTTACCTTCTTTCTTACCTTTGGCGTCACCACCGCATTTGCCTTCGCCGCACTTACCTTCTTTTTTGCCTTTAGCATCGCCACCGCATTTGCCTTCGCCGCACTTACCTTCTTTTTTGCCTTTAGCATCGCCACCGCATTTGCCTTCGCCGCACTTACCTTCTTTTTTGCCTTTAGCGTCGCCACCACATTTGCCTTCGCCGCATTTGCCTTCACCAGCGTCAAGTTGATAACCGGCAGTCATTGTTTCAAAACTAAATGGATTAGCACTTGCGTCCGTCGCGGTTAACCCCGCGGTACCCGCAACAACAGCGCTTAAAGTAAGGGCAATAGAGTTCTTTTTAACGGTATTCATAATGTTTGCTCTCTCAGAAATAGTAGATTCAATAAGTAGACCCAAACGTCTAAATATTTATTTCGCTAAACGTTTAAAAATTTTAGCTGTAATACCAATTCGCTAAGTTTTGGTTTACATCCAGTTATAGTCCATCTGTTGTCTTTTTGCTATTTGCGGATAACTAGGGGCTGCTGATGACTTGCAGCAAACAATTAGCTAAAATGTCGCGCTTTTCGATGAGTCATCAGTGACTCATTTTATTTTTGTTGTATCTGAAGGTTAACACATGAAGCTTGTTCTGGCGCCGATGGAAGGTGTAGTTGATTTTAAAATGCGCGAATTACTCACAGATCTCGGCGGCTTTGATCTTTGTGTCACTGAATTTATTCGCGTCGTTGATCTCACCTTTCCACGTAGGGTATTTACTAGATACTGTCCTGAACTATTAAATGGTGGTTATACCAGAGCCGGAACACCGGTTAGAGTACAGCTTCTAGGTCAGGTTCCCCATGCGCTTGCTGCAAATGCACGAAAGGCCGTAAAGCTTGGCTCTCATGGTGTTGATTTGAACTTTGGTTGTCCTGCAAAAACCGTGAATAAAAGCCGTGGCGGCGCGGTTTTACTGAAAGAGCCTGAGCAAATCTATCAAATCATTAAAGCGGTTAGAGATGCGGTACCAGAAAAGCATCAAGTAAGTGCCAAAATACGCCTTGGCTTTGATGATGATGCCAATAGCACTGAAATTGTCGATGCGGTCCAGCAAGGTGGTGCGTCGAGTTTGGCAATACATGCACGGACCAAGCGAGATGGCTACAAACCGCCAGCGTACTGGGAAAAGATCCCCTCTTTATTATCAAGGTTAACCATTCCTGTCGTTGCTAACGGTGAAATTTGGCAAGTTGAAGATGCACTACTCTGCCAAACACGTAGCCAATGCCAAGATTTGATGCTTGGTCGCGGTGCGCTAGCCACCCCCGATTTGGCAGCAAAAATCAAAGCGCATGTTAGCGGAACTCATTATACTCCGCTTACATGGGAAAACGTGGTCTACCATATCCTCCACTCTTCCATGCATCAAGATGAGAATATGAGTGAAAAGTACTTTTCGGCTAGAACAAAACAATGGCTCAGTTATCTGAAACGTCAGTATGACGGCGCACATGTTCTTTTTGATGAAATCAAAACGCTTAAAAGCAAAGATGACGTCATGAAGGTGTTGCAGAAATATGCAATGTCTCCAGACATTGATTCAAATCATAACAGTGAAGTTTGACTGAAATGATAATGGGGTGTCGGATAGGAGAGCGCCCATGAATGAAAACACACAACACTACGAACAAAGCCTACAAGCAGAACTTACCACACTTAGAAGCGACTTCTTGGGAGAGTTAAAAGCTTCACCCAATGAGTTTACTCATAATCTTGCCAATACCTTAGAGCTTAACCCACCTAATAAGTGGCTTGATATTGTGATGGAGAAGATAAATCCTGAGCAATTTCCACTCTATGATAGATTGATGAAAGTCGAAGCGGCATTATGCCAAATGGAAATCGGTCAGTTCGGGTATTGCTGTGATTGCGAGCAGACAATAGAACTTGAGTTGCTAGAACACGATCCAGCAACCCAACGCTGTCGCAGTTGTAAGACTAAGGCTTTAAAAAGTGGGGATATGCAGCAAAAATAGTCGCTGGGAAATAGACAAGATTAGCAATCAATTGTTGTGCTTGTTGTTCATTCAGCGCTAGTTTTGAGTTAAGCGCAACAAATGCTTGCTTTTGTGACCACCCTTGATAATGAATTCCCAAATCCACCGCCATCAAAGTCACGATTAGCGCCTTATGTTGCTCTATTGCCTTTGTACATTTTGCTACGGTCGAAGGCACATTAATAAACCCATCTCGCCAGTTGAGCCCTGCAATTCTTTGGCAGTTAGCCGGCAATAATTCCAGAATATAAGGTTGTTGAGTATCAGGCATTACCTTGAGCACACTCGCTTTGCTATTTTGATCATCAAACTTTGATAACATCGCCAAAACTTTAGTAGGTGAATCTTGAATAGCCCCATAAAAATTGAGCTTTGATTGATACCATTCTTTTCCATTGGGTAGTTGATGGAGTCCAAGCATAGCTCTTGGTTTATAATTACTCAGATAAGCTAACAAGGCCGAACGTGATGGTGCGTCAATATCCGAACTTTCAAGTTGGAGCATTAAAGTATCTCGCTCTAACCTGTTCAAGCGAATATTACTTTCATCGGCCTCTTTTAGCTTTACTTCTACAAACGCAAGCCACTTTCCAAGTTCATTGCTACTTACTTTATTTTTAACATTTTCCAGCACTGATATGTAAGCAGGCCAAGGCAAGTAGCGTTCAGGATATCTTTCCTGAATTCTTAAATAATCTAACTCTTTATGAGCCATAACATCTGGTTCATTCAACTCACTAGATAATAAGGCATGCCTTAGTTGTAAGTAAGCTTCTGTGAATGGTAATACACTAATTTCATCGTCGGAGGGCTTGCTTAAACCATTATTAAGAGAAAGTAGTGAAGTTCTGAGCTCTTGGTAACTTACAGTTTGCTTCTGTTCAGTACAGCCAAAAAGGAATATAAGCGTAGCCAAAGTAAAACAGATCAGTAAATGCTTTTTCATAGTTCCACATTAAAATTTAGAATCAAAAAAGCCCCTTTCGGGGCTTTTTTACTAGAGACTTACGCCTCTACGCTGTGCTTTATCTTTGATAAAACCAGACCAACTTTTCGCAAATTTTCTAGTGCGAGGATCTTCCTGCGCTTTCAAAATTGCAGAGTAAGCTTGCTTAAACTTATCCTGATAGAAATAAGCTTCAGCCAAGTCTGTATAGGTATTGCCTTTTTTATCAGTACCGAGCTCTAACGCCTTGTTTAGTCTCACAATAGCTGCACTAAACTGCTGATCCTGAAGTAAAAGACTACCTGCTTTACCATAAAGTTCTGCGTCATTGTCAAACTTCGCAGCTTCTTCGTAATATTTAGCAGCATCGCTGATATGTTTAGCTTGGTGGTAGTAACTTGCAAGCGCTGTTACGTTCTGCTTTGTTCGTTCAATTTTGCCATCTTTGATCGCTTTTTCGAACGTTTGAGCTGCACGCCAAGGATCTTCTGTTAAAGAGTATAAGCTTCCAAGAATCTTATAATCATTCTCTTTTTCAAAATAACCTTTTTTATACGCCACCTTCATTACAGTCATACCTTTGCTGTAATCTTCGGTTTGCAAATAAAAACCACCCAGCTGTGTCCAAGCTTTCGGGTCTTCAGGGAAAACACGTACTAACTCTTCACCAACCTCTACAGCCTTTTTGAACTGTTTTAATTCAAAGTACGCCGCAACTTTCATCAGGTAGTATTGCTTATTAGGCTCTTCTACACCCGCAATCGCTTTATCAGCTGGAGCAATCACATTCGTATATTGCTTTAACTCATAATAAGCTTGAGCGATACGACCATATACTTTGGCGTCATTTTCACCAGTAAAGTCCATCCACGCTTCATAAGCCTTAATGCCTTCTGCGTACTTTTCAGTACCAAGCAAAAGGTCACCTAACAGCTTCATCAAATCGCCTTGCTCTTTGAAGTTAAGCGCGTCAGGCGCAATGGCTAGACGTGAGTATTTAATCGCTTCGGCGTAGTTTTCCTTTTGAGCATAAAGCTGGCCGAGGTAACGGTTGACTGTCGCTTTATCGAAATCATCTGAAGGATCAAGTTCGCGAAGCATTGCAATTGCTTCATCGACCTTTTCTTCATTATAGAGTTCGAACGCTTTAGCAACTTTTTTACCTACACGCTCACCCATGATCTTAGTTTTTGCCGCTTTGCGCTTTTCTATTTCTTCATAGTTAGGCGCTGCAGAAACTGAGCTTGAGTAAATACCACCAGTTAACGCTATCAAGAGAGCAAGAGCTGTAAATTTAGGTAAACTTTTCATGTCCTGCCTCCTTAATCTTGGTTTAACTTAAAGTCAAGCTGAACTGTGATGCCAGGTTGCTTTTGTGGCTTACCGTCAACAACCTTAGGACGGTATTTCCACTTGCGTAGTGCACGTTTTGCTTCGCGGTCAAAGATGCGCTTCGGTTCAGCGTCGATAACTTCAATATCGTCAACTCCACCAAGCTCATTGATTGTGAATGATAAACGTACCCAACCTTCTTTGCCATCACGAGCAGCTTGAGGTGGATATTTTGGCTCGATTCGAACGATTGGTGTTGCATCACCGTCACGACCAAACTCACCAGGTCCAGATAAACCACCTGCGGTTCCACCTAGATCAATACTAGGCATATTAAAGCCGATATTTCCTGCAGTCGGATCAGCCGTGTCAGGCTGAGGCGGCTGCGGTTTAGGCGGCTGCTTTGGCGGTGGCGGCGGCGGAGGCGGGACACGCTTCCGCTGCTGCACCTTTGATTCAGGCGGATTCGACATAATCTCGACTACGATTTGTTCCTTTTGTACATCTGCCCTATCTGCTCCTCCGGAGATAAGATATGACATGAAAAAGAACAAGCCGAGAGTTACTGCCCCACCTGCTAGAAGTGAAAACAGAAGTCGAATCATTACTGATCTCCAGCTATTGAAATCTTCAAGTTGTCGCCAGTCGCTTTAATTTGGTCCATAACCTTAACAACTACGCCGTGTTTCGCACCTTTGTCGGCTTGAATAATAATCACGTCAGTAGGCTGTTCAGCCATTAGACTTTCAAGGTTTGCACTTACACGCTCAACATCAACCTGGCGCTTATCCATCCAAATCTCACCGTTTTCACGGATTGCGATAAAGATGTTCGCGTTTTTGGTTTTTTGTGCTTGTGCCGCTTTTGGCTTGTTAACCTCAATACCAGCTTCTTTAACAAAAGAAGTGGTTACGATGAAGAAGATAAGCATAATGAATACGATGTCTAGCATCGGCGTCATATCTACTGCTGCATCTTCCTCTTCACGAAAACGTTGTTTACGTGCCATAGTTCAATCTCTCTCTAGTGATGAGGCAAGCTATCAACTAGCTTCTCTTTAGCCATTTTCGCACGTGCTTCTAGACGCGTGCTAAAGAAAACACCTGATAGTGCCGCAACCATTCCAGCCATTGTTGGTACCGTAGCCATTGAAATGCCTGAAGCCATTAATCGCGCGTTACC
This sequence comes from Pseudoalteromonas sp. NC201, assembly GCF_002850255.1. Taxonomy (NCBI): domain Bacteria; kingdom Pseudomonadati; phylum Pseudomonadota; class Gammaproteobacteria; order Alteromonadales; family Pseudoalteromonadaceae; genus Pseudoalteromonas; species Pseudoalteromonas sp. NC201. The sequence goes on along the minus strand of NZ_CP022522.1, from coordinate 1,518,649 downwards.
CGTACCTTGAGTAGCCATTGTTTCAAATACGGTGATCATACCTGTCACTGTACCTAAAAGACCGATTAATGGACACATTGCAACCAATGTTTTGATAATCAACATGCGCTCATCTAATTTTTCAGACACTTCAGAAATCCAAGCATCGCGGATTCTGTGTGCGTACCAAGACGTAGTATCTTGCCGGGCGTCCCACTTAGCGACGATTTCCTTATGCATTTTAGGAAATTCGCCGAGTAGGAACCAATAGCGCTCAATCATTAAAACCCACATTAGAAAGAGTGCCATTGCGACCACGTACAATACATCGCCGCCTGTAGCAACAAAATCCCTGATAGATTCCCATATCTCCATCAGGACTAACATTAGGCTTTCTCCTTCTCCGCGTGAGTAGCAACAATACCTGCGCTTTGCTCATCTAGGATGTGTAGAACCGCTTTACTACGACCATGTACAACAGCATGAAGTAGAATCAGAGGTAGAGCTGCAATAAGACCTAGTGCTGTTGTTACTAGCGCTAGAGAGATGTTACCTGCCATGATCTTCGGATCACCAGTACCATGTAGTGTGATTGATTCGAATGTCATGATCATACCAACAACCGTACCTAGTAGACCTAGTAGTGGCGCGATGGCCGCTAGGATCTTGATGATGTTTACGCCCATCTCGATACGCGGAGTTTCACGTAGGATAGCTTCATCAAGCTTAAGCTCTAGGTTTTCAACGTCTTGGTCTTTGTTGTCGTGATAAACTTTCAAGATACGACCAAGTGGGTTGTTAGTGTTAGGGTTATTTGCATTTTTGATTTGCGCTTTGATTTTACCACTAACAATGAATAGGTCTAGCATACGAACGATTGCAATCAATGCACCTAAGATAAGTAGTGCTGTAATGATGTAACCAACCGTATCACCTTGGTGCCAGCGCTCTTCCATCGTTGCACGTTGAGTATTAAGTCGTAATAATGAACCACGAGTTGGGTCAACTGCAAACATAACAAACTTATCAGCAGATGCACCGATTAGACGCTCAACACCACCTAGTTCACCGCTTGGCTGCTTACCAAGAGGAACAATTTGCTTGTTCTCAGGATCGTAAATAACGTAGCCGTCTTTAGTGACTAGGTTGAAGTTACCAACACGTGTTACTTCTTTAACGTTTACGTCACCGTTTAGCTCAGCAACTTCAGCTTCAAACTTAGTTACTTTAGCTGATTCAGTCATTTCAGTTTGGAAAGCAATCCAAAGATCTTCAAGTTCACGAGTAGTTGGCAGCTCTTTCGCTTCAGCTAGTGAACGAAGAACTTCAGCACGTCCTGGCTTTTCAGCACTTACAAGTGAAGCTTCGATTGAACCGATGGCATCAGCAGCTGAACGACGTACAACACCGAACATTTCACCGAGTGTACCTTTGGCATTTTCAAGCTCAACTTCTTTTTCAGCAAGTGTGATTTCATTTTGCTTGAATTGTTCATTTAAACGCTCACCACGTGCTTTCTCAGCAGCCAATTCACGCTTCGCTTTGTTCAACAATGCTTGTTTGTCAGCACGGTCGTTTAAAAACTCTTGCTCACGTTGTTTGTTGATTTTGCCTTCAGAGATACGGTTTTGTTTAACCTGTTCTAGGATTTTGTCTAAGGCTTCAGTGTTTGCGTGTGCATTTAGCGCGGCACCAGCAGAAACTGTTAACGCTGCAGCAACTGCAAAACCTTTAAATAGTTTCTTCATCATTAATTACTCCGCGCCAAAGATAGGTAGGTTTACAAGTTCAGGAGCCGCTTGCTTACGTGCAATACGGATCATGCTCTTAACTGGCTTAAGATATTCTTCGCCAAGTTGATCCCACTGCTTAGTGTTGTTGTTCCAAACCCAAGCATGTTTTTGGTCGAACGACTGAGCTACGTATGCGATACGGCCAAGGCGTGCGAAGTCAACATTGATGTTTTTGCCGTTTTGTTCAAGAGAACCTTGGCTCGCAATCATTGTTGCACTGTAGTCAGTTTCAATCGTGTAAGCTTCAAGCACTTGACGGAACTTCTCAGAAGTAGTTACAGATGAGTTAGTCATGATGCTGCGAAGTTTCTCAACGCGATCTAGACGTGTTTCTTGATTAAACGGAACGTCCGCTTTGATGAATTGCTCAAGCGTATCGATCATGCGATACATCAAAGGCACAACGTCCTGTTTTGTCTTGTCAATAGTACCAATTTGACGCTCAAGAGACTCAATACTTGCATTTTGATCCGCTACAAGACGTGCAACGTGATCGTTATACACTTTAAGCAGTTCTGCTTCTTCAACTAGACCACGGTATTCCGCGATCATTTCTTGAGACTGACCGTAAAGGTTATCAATCTTTTCTTGAGACTTTTTAGCAGCCGTTTGAGTTTGTTGACCTACTTTTTGTATGTCATTCAAAGGATCTGCAATCACATTGCTGCTTGCAAAAGCTGTCGCGCCTAAAAGCGCCGTAGCTACAAGGCTCTTTCTGATTTTAACAGACATAGTTCCCAACCAATTAAGTAATGTTACTTTTATAATTTTCGCGCTCTCACCAACGTAAGAGCAACCCTGATATCATTTGACAGATATCAACTGTCCAATAATGCTAAATGCAACACGATGTGTCAACTTCACTGTGAAAACATTTTTTGTCTATAAATAAGTAATAATTATATACAAAACAAAAAATTAACATCAAAAACACAGCAAAATATACACAACCCTCGCAAAACCAACCTTTTGCATACGCTGTTTACAATATTTTACATCGGATTTATTCCAATAAATTGAATAGATATTCCAAATAGAACTTATGAATAATCTATAAAAACAGTAGTATAGTCAAAATTACTCATTGCACAGAACGCAAATTATTTCATCTTCTGCGAACTAACGCAAAATTTGTTTATCTGTCCCAAATCGCTTGATCTATTTTTTCCTGTAGAATTTGAACGAATTCAGCGACGTGTAGGCCATCCATTAAGGCGTGGTGGACTTCGATACAAAATGGCATCGTACCATCTGCTTTATTGTATTTTCCGAACACAAATTTTGGGATACCGAAGTCATCTCTACTGTGCCTTGCATGACCAAAACTGGAAAAAGATAGCCATGGAAGTATAGATACATGAACGCAATTTGGCACCTGACTTTCCGTTAAAAATTGCTCGCTGACAAGCGGCCCATTTAATTGCTCAGTTTTACTATGCAAATTGGCACTAATAAAGCGCTTGAAATCGGTTTCAGGGGCAAGCCTTACAAATCTGAAGGTTTCATCCTTCCGCAGAAAAACACTGCTAATTTCTACCACATCATATTCGACTACTGTCCCCGCTTCGATTCGGTAACGAATGGGCGCATAGCTTTGCAAAGCCAACTGCAGTGCATACAGGCAGCTAAGAGAAAACGGCACTGTATTACGCTTACTCATTTCATAAACTCTTTCCATTTGTAAGCTGACGGTGACTGTAAAATATGGCTGGGTAAAATCATTGAAGAAGGAAAAATGTTCTTGGCGGGGCCAAGTATCAAGAGATAATTTCTTTTTCATACAAAAAAAGGGGCTCATGCCCCTCTCTGGTAATTAAACGGCGCTTTTATTATAGACCGTTTTCAATAATCTCTTGAGCTAATTTATCAGCAATAATATGCGTTGAAACTTTCTCATCTTCAGAACGCTTAAAGATTTCAGTTAGCGTGTCGTAGATGCCTTCTACGTGTTTAGTCGCTGCAGCCTCATCATAACCTTCAGGTTTTGTTTCATAGTAAACATTGATGATTCCACCAGCGTTGATCACGTAATCTGGCGCATAAAGAACACCTTTTTCACGAATAATCTCACCATGACGAGACTCTGCAAGCTGGTTGTTTGCACATCCTGCAATAATTGTGGCTTTGATACGTGGAATAGTATCGTCATTTACCGTAGCACCTAGTGCACACGGCGCATATACATCAACATCTAGATCATAGATTTCATCAATACCAACAGCAGTAGCATTGAAATCATTGACCACTCTTTGTACTGACTCTTCGTTGATATCAGTAACAAATAGCTCTGCACCCGCTTCATGGAGGTGCTTACATAAAGTGTAAGCAACTGCACCCAAGCCCTGCACGGCAACTTTGATACCAGCCAAATCTTGATGACCATACTTGTGTTGGTAAGCTGCTTTAATTCCAAGGAATGTGCCTAACGCAGTATATGGAGAAGGGTTACCGCTTTTACCTTCGAGGCCCATTACGTAGTTAGTTTCTTTATGCATTACCATTACATCACCGGTTGTGATGTTTACATCTTCAGCTGAATAGTAACTACCACCTAGGCGGTCTAGGTGTTTACCAAATGCTCTGAATAGCGCTTCTGACTTGATAGTCTTAGCATCGCCAATAATGACAGATTTGCCACCACCAAATGGTAAACGTGCAACCGCATTCTTATATGTCATCCCTTTAGACAGACGCAGTACATCATATACTGCGTCTTCATCAGAGGCATAATTCCATAGACGACAGCCACCTACAGCTGGACCTAGCTTAGTGTTATGTACCGCGATAATAGCTTTAAGGCCTGATGCTTCGTCTGAACAGAATACGACTTGTTCATGGTTATCAAATTCAACTTGGTTAAATACAGCCACTTTCTTCTTCTCCAAAAATTATCTATCCCATACGGGTAAGCTCTTAGGTGTGACTTTGCGTTCAATACCACACTAAGGGCAAATAGCGCTGAAATTGGCAAGACTCTATCACTAACTCTAGCACCATTCCACAAATTGAGATGATATAAACCCAATTCAAAGCAAATACAAATATTTAATTCAAAAGGAAAGAAAAGAAAGAAAAAACAAACCAAAAATAAAAAACTTAAAGGAATTTTAATTTAACTTATTGAGCTTTTCTGAAGTTACTGTTTACGTAAACGGAAGGCTAGTAAGCATTGTAAACATATCAGTACAAAAAAGGAGGCTGCTAGCCTCCTCAATAATGCTTCGGATCGTCACTTTAACACCGAAGACAAATATTTAAGTGGAAAGTACCTATATGCTCTCCACTAACGCAAAACTGATCAACTAAGTTTGCTATCTAACTCTTCAATTCGTGCTTTCCAAATTGCAGGGCCTTGGGTATGCGCATTCTCACCATTGCTATCAACGGCAACCGTCACCGGCATGTCTTCTACTTCAAATTCATAAATAGCTTCCATACCTAAGTCTTCAAACGCCACAACACGAGATTTCTTAATTGCCTTAGCCACTAAGTACGCTGCGCCACCTACAGCCATAAGGTATACGGCTTTATTCTGTTTGATTGACTCGACAGTTGCTGGACCGCGCTCGGCTTTACCGATCATGCCGATAAGACCCGTTTTCTCTAACATTAGATCAGTAAACTTATCCATACGTGTAGATGTGGTAGGACCTGCAGGTCCCACGACTTCATCGCCAACAGCATCCACAGGACCCACGTAATAGATGAACTTATTAGTGAAATCGACACCTTCTGGCAAGCCTTGACCAGAATTCATCATTTCTTGCAGACGTTTATGCGCTGCATCTCGACCAGTTAAGATCTTGCCAGAAAGCAGGACAGTTTCACCCATTTTCCATTCTTGGATATCTGCTTTGATCAAAGTATCTAAATTGACACGACGCGTATCTTCACCTACTTCCCAAGTCACTTCTGGCCAATCTTCGAGCTTTGGTGCTTTTAGATCTGCAGGACCTGAACCATCTAGTGTGAAATGTACGTGGCGTGTAGCGGCACAGTTAGGGATCATTACCACTGGCTTAGACGCTGCGTGTGTTGGTGCTGTTTTGATTTTAACGTCAACAACGGTTGTTAAACCACCAAGGCCTTGTGCGCCAATGCCTAGCTTATTTGCACGTTCAAAAATTTCTAGACGCAGTTTTTCTTCTGCAGTTTCGGCACCGCGTTCCATCAGCTCATGGATATCAACCGGATCCATTAAGGATTCTTTTGCCAGTACAGCCGCTTTCTCTGCTGTACCACCGATACCTATACCTAGCATGCCCGGAGGACACCAACCAGCCCCCATTGTCGGTAATGTTTTTTCTACCCACTCTGCAACATCATCTGATGGATTTAGCATCACCATTTTAGTTTTGTTTTCAGAGCCGCCCCCCTTCGCTGCAATCATCACTTCAACTTCAGCACCAGGTACTAAGTCAATGTGTACTACCGAAGGCGTATTGTCTTTGGTGTTTTTACGGCTACCTGCCGGATCGGCAACGATTGATGCACGTAGCGGGTTATCTGGGTTCATATAGGCACGACGAGTTCCCTCATCTACCATTTGTTGTACCGTCAAGTCAGTTTTATCCCACTTAACGTCCATACCGACTTTAACAAAGCAGGTTACTATCCCAGTGTCTTGACACAGCGGGCGCTTACCTTCTGCTGACATGCGTGAGTTAATTAAGATCTGTGCAATTGCATCTTTCGCGGCCTTACTTTCTTCTTTTTCGTAGGCTTTTTCTAATGCTTGGACAAAATCAAGTGGGTGGTAAAATGAGATATATTGAAGCGCATCTTCAATGCTATCAATAAAGTCTTGCTGACGGATTGTACTCATGACGGTTCCTCAATTTTCGACGGTATTTTTTGGTATTGAAACTTTCGCTGGCAATTGTTGTTATTCAGCGTCAGAAAGTCAATTTCAATACCTTAAACTATGGAATAGCAGGTAACTATGATAACCTCCCCGCCCGTTTGGGGCTAGCTTTGCAGGTCAAGTAAATGATAAACGAGCGAATAAACTGTACGAAATTAGACATTAGGCACAATGCACTAGAATTATTTGAACACTTTGCAAACGAATCTCAGGCTATCCTGTTAGATTCAAGCGATTCTGATCACATCAATAGCCGCTACGATATCATTGCGATTGCACCAATTAATTTACTTGAAGCTAAAGACGGAAATGTATTTTTAGACGGCAAGCTGCAGAGTGAATCTATATTCACTGTGATGAAAGATAAGCTTACCCAGTATAGTAATTGCAGTGCTCCTTATGATTTACCTTTTAACGGCGGTTGGCTTGGTTATTTTGGCTATGATCTCGGCCGTTATATTGAACACATACCACATTGTGCGGAACATGATATTAAGCTACCCGACGCCTGTGTTGGCTTGTATCCAGACGCGTTAATTTATGACAAAGTACACAAAGCTTGGTTTTATGTGTCGCAACCTAATACACAAAGGCTAGAGATGTATTTGCAGCGGCTCGAGGACACCTCAGCGTTCGAGCCATTTAGGCTGACGTCACAGTGGCAGTCAAACATGACTAGAGCACAATACGAGCAAAACTTTGAGCGCATTCAATCTTATTTGTTAAGTGGCGACTGTTATCAAATAAACCTAGCACAGCGATTCAGTGCTAACTTTGAAGGAACTCCGTGGCTCGCGTATAAAAAGCTTCGAAACCACAACCAAGCGCCTTTCTCAGCATTTTTTAACTTAGGCAATAGTGCTATTGTTTCTGTGTCACCAGAGCGCTTCATCCAAGTTAAAAACAATATTGTAGAAACTAAGCCGATCAAAGGCACCTTGCCAAGATTACCAAATACTGACGCCGATAAAGCGCAAGCTGAGAAACTGAGAAACAGCAGCAAAGACCGAGCCGAGAATGTCATGATAGTAGACCTACTACGTAACGACTTGGGTAAAGTGGCCAAGCCAGGTTCTGTCGCGGTTCCATCACTCTTCGCAATCGAAAGTTTTCCTGCGGTTCACCATCTAGTAAGCACGGTAACGTCTAAACTGGCAGAAGGAAAATGTGCTGTTGATCAACTCGAAGCCGCCTTCCCCGGTGGCTCCATAACAGGTGCACCTAAGATCCGCGCCATGGAGATCATCGAAGAGCTAGAGCCGCACAGACGCAGCGTTTATTGCGGCTCAATCGGCTACCTTAGCGCCTGTGGTAATATGGATACCTCTATCACTATCAGAACCCTAGTTTGTCATCAAAATAAGATACATTGCTGGGCAGGTGGTGGTATAGTCAGAGACTCTCAAGTACAGTTGGAATTTGAAGAGACTTACCACAAAGTGAATAAAATTCTCCCGGTATTAAATGAAGATTGATCAGGTAATATCGCAATTTATGTTGGCGCCCATCATGGCGCAAACACCAACCTCACTGCATACTCTAAAGCAAAGTGCGGTGCTTATTCCCATTGTTGATGTAAACGCTCGAGCCCACCTGTTGTTTTGCAAACGCAGCAGCGAATTGCCGAGCCACCCGAGTCAAATTTGCTTTCCTGGCGGCAAAGTCGAACAACAAGATAGCAATATCATCAACACAGCACTGCGCGAAACCGAAGAAGAGATAGGTCTGACAATCTCTGAGTCTCAAGTACTGGGCATATTGCCGTTTATGCAAACGCTCACCGGTTACCAAATCACCCCCGTTGTTGCTTCTGTACAACAAGATGCGACTTGGGTGAATCAAAGCGACGAAGTACAACAAACCTTTACAGTGCCATTAAACCAATTAAGCACGGCCAAGAATTGGCGAACCTTCCATTTTACCAATAAAGGCAAACCCGTTTCACTCGACGGATTTATGACACCACATGGCTTACTGTGGGGCGCAACGGCAAAAATCGTCAAACAGTTCACCGCCCTATTTTAGCCCTTAACTGGTAAGACCTTTTTTAAAATCCACCTCCACCTTGCAGATTAGAGACCTTTCTATCATGCTTACTGCAAAACTGGCATATACTTTTGCCGATTATGGGTTACTTCCCTAAGTAGACACGTTATGATGGCGTCCGTTTTAAAGGCAATGTGAGTAAAATTTATGATCAGTGCATTCGATATGTTTAGTATCGGTATTGGACCTTCTTCCTCTCATACAGTGGGACCAATGCGTGCTTCTAGGTTATTCGTACAAGACCTTCAGGCACAAGGCATCGTTGATGATATCACTTCGGTGAAAGTGGAACTGTTCGGTTCTTTAGGCCAAACAGGTATTGGCCACGGCTCTGGCAAAGCTGTTATTTTGGGACTTGCGGGTTACGATCCTGAGACCATAGATGCAGATCTAGTACCAGAGATCTTAGAAACCATAGAAAATGAACAGGTTATCTATCTCGACAAGCAACATAAAGTAAAATTTCCTAAGCAAGGCGCGATTGTTTTTCACCGTCGAAAAACGCTGCCTAAGCACTCCAATGCGATGGAAATCAAAGCGTATAAAGGCGAAGAGCTTGCTCATAGCCAAATTTACTATTCGATTGGTGGTGGCTTTATCGTTACCGATCAGAATTTTGAAGCTGAAAAGCAAGCTGCGCTAGATATCAGAACAGAAAACCCGGCACCTTACCCATTCAATTCAGCCGCCGAACTACTGGAAATGTGTAAAGAGTCTGGTCTCAGTGTGTCTTCGTTAATGATGGCCAACGAGAAAACGCTACGTAAAGAATCTGAAATCAAAGAAACGCTATTCCACATCTGGCAAGTAATGAAAGCTTGTATTGAACGTGGTATGAAAACCGAAGGTATTTTACCGGGCGGTTTAAAGGTTCGTCGTCGTGCACCTAGCCTGTATTTAAAACTCAGTGTAGAAACGCACCAAGATCCACTGCGCGCAATGGATTGGGTGGATTTGTTTGCACTTGCAGTTAATGAAGAAAATGCAGCGGGCGGCCGCGTAGTAACCGCACCAACCAATGGTGCAGCCGGTATTCTTCCAGCGGTGTTAATGTACTATCACACTTTTATCAAAGAAGTGGATATAGAGATTGCCACACGTTATCTACTTACCGCAGCGGCGATTGGGATCTTATATAAGAAGAATGCCTCTATATCTGGCGCTGAAGTTGGATGCCAAGGTGAAGTAGGTGTTGCGTGTTCAATGGCTGCTGGCGCTCTTACCGAAATCATGGGTGGTAACGTAGTACACGTTGAGAACGCCGCTGAGATTGGTATGGAGCATAATCTAGGCCTAACCTGCGATCCTGTCGGTGGGCTTGTGCAAGTTCCGTGTATTGAGCGCAATGCAATGGGTTCTATTAAAGCCATTAATGCTTCTCGTCTTGCTTTGCGCGGAACGGGCGATCAAAAAGTATCACTAGATAAAGTGATTAAAACGATGCTTGATACCGGTAACGATATGAAAACTAAATACAAGGAAACCGCGCGCGGTGGATTGGCGGTAAACATTATTGAGTGCTAGTTGACAATTGTCAGTTCACTTTACAGATGACTTAATGGCATCATGATGGTAAATCATGATGCCATTTTTTATCGTCACTACAATGAATTCGTCATGATATTACTTATCAACAAAAAGGAGTAAATTGGCTATGTCAGGCACTACAATGGTTTTTTTGATTGTACTTATTAGTGTTGGTGGAGGAATAATTAGCGAAATCTATAAACGCCGCTTGGAATTTAAAAAAATAGACGCACAAAGAACAAAGGTGCATGATGAGCTACACTCAGAGATTACTGCATTAAAAGCAAGAGTGGCAACACTGGAGCAAATTGTTACCGATGAAGGTTATCAAGTTAAAAAAGATATAAATAACTTATAAAAGAATACGGCTAATAACGCTACTAGGCAAAGGAAAGGAGTCCTTTCTGGTTAATTTTTTCATCTCTTGTTACTGTTTACATTTGTTTTCAAAGAAGATAACCAATTGAATTAAATGATAAAAAAACACCTTTGATTACACTTTATTTACAAAACTTAAAATTATATAATTGCTAACATTAATTTACTTGAGTACATTCGTTACTGCAAAGTGTACAAAGGTAAATAATATGAATAACAATAAATTCAAATACACCGCTTTATCCGCAGCGATAGTAGTAGCACTATCAGCTTGTGGTGGAAGCGATAACAACAATAATAGTTCAGCTCAAGAGCTAGATCATGCACCTCAGGCTGGTGTTACCCAGCTAGAAAATGTAAAACATTGGCAGACCATTTCGGGCTCAATTCAAGCCTCCGACGCAGATAGTGACAATCTATCAATTACAATATTTGACGGTGAGACAGAGATTTCGCCTGTAGATAATGTTTACACTTTTCCTCATGGTATTTTAACGCTAAAAAGTCTAACCGCTTTTGATTACTTGCCAATATCTGGCGAAGCGGCAACTATTAAGTACACTGTTACTGCAAAAGGAAAGTCAGCCAACGGTAGTATTGAGATCCCAGCATCACTAACTGACCCTCTTGCTTACCAGCAATGGCACCTAAATAATACGGGTCAAAAGGCTTACGCACTGAGTGATGCGATGAAAAAAGGCTTGGTCGACCTTTACGTCGGTCGTGGCATTATGACTGAAGAACAAGCGATTGAGTACTGGAATAGTGAATTTGCGGATGCAGAATCAAACATCTTAGTCGCTGGTGAAGATATGAATGTACCAGCAGCATTTGCCCAGGGTGTAACGGGCGAAGGTGTGACAGCCGTTGTCGTTGACTCAGGCCTAGAAATTAGACATGAAGATTTGGCTCCTAACGTTTTGCCAAACCGCTCTCTTAACCTACTTGACAATGCGCTTGATAAAACTGACCCTACGAGCACAGCGACTAATGGTGACCACGGGACTAGTGTTGCAGGTCTGATTGCATCTAAAGGCTGGAACGGCCTAGGCGGCCGTGGTGTTTCGCCTGATACTGGTCTTATCGGAATGAATTTACTAGCTAGCGGTGACAAGACACCGAAGCAAGATCTTTTAGTTCATGGCTTTCCTGGCTCTGGGATAACAGAAAGTGAGTCTATTTCTGTATTCAACCGCAGCTATGGCCTTACCTACCCTGTTCAATTTAGTTATTCGGAACTTGATGAAGCAATTGAATCTTATCCAAACAGGAAGCTTCGTTCAGGCAAAGGTGCTACTAACGTAAAATCAAGTGGTAATAGTTTTGTAAGTGAAGACTTAGAAGGCTCATTTTGTGATGACAATGGTGCAAATGACTTAGGATTAACCTGCTACAATAGCAACAGTGAAAGTAGCCAAGGGCACCCTTACTATTTCTCTATTGGTGCCGTTAACTCAAATGGTAAACATACTAGTTACTCAAGCGCTGGGGCAAACCTGTTAGCAGCAGCTCCTGCTGGGGAATATGGCCGTTGGGCTCCTGCAATGGTTACGACTGATCCAATGACATGTTTAAGTGGTAGTTCTGGTTATACTGGTCGCGCAATCGCCAGTTGGACAGGAGCTTATGGAGAGGAGTTCGCTGCAAGCCAATACCCATTCGATTACCCTGGACATCCAGAAAACCCTAACTGTAATTACCGTTCAACCATGAATGGAACCTCTTCTGCAGCACCAAACGCTTCAGGCGTGATCTCTCTGATCCTATCAGCGAACAGTGAGCTGACTTGGAGAGATGTACGTCATATCATTGTGTCAACAAGCACCAAAAATGACGCCGAAAATGCGCCAGTAACGGTGCCAGTAGGCGCTGGTGAATTTATCGCGCATGATGGCTGGGTAGAAAACGCAGCTGGCTATAGCCATAATAACCTTTATGGTTTTGGCCGTGTAGATGCCGGTGCAGCAGTTAAAATGGCCAAGTCTTACTCAACTAAACTTGGTGAAGAAGTTATTACAGATTGGATTGGCCAAGGCTCCGTAATGGGTCAAGATTCTCTAGAGATGGCAATCCCTGATAACAGTGAAGTTGGTGCCACTTACAAAGTGACTGTCTCAGAGGACATCAACGTTGAAGCTATCCAATTCAAACTGGATGTATTTAACGATGAGTTTGGTATGGGAATTCAAAATGATGAAGCTGTTATACAGTCTACAGCTGGTTCTGACTTGGCAATTGAAGTTATCTCTCCGAGCGGTACGAGAAGCGTTTTATTATCATCTAGACAAGCACTGATACGCCCTGCATATGATTTTAGCGGTGCTGGCTTCCAGGTTGGCTATATCCTAAAAAATGGCGTATTTTTATCAAACAGCTTCTATGGTGAGTCAGCTAAAGGAGAGTGGACAATTCGCTTGTTCGACGTGTCAAACAAGTCGTTTGCGACGACTAGCACAGGTGATATTGTCTACGATGGATACGTAAACAATTCAACGCCATCAAAACTGATGGGTGCAGCTGTACGTATCTTTGGCCATCAATCTGCTGAGTAATTGGAGTGTATACTATGAACAAGTTAAAAATCGCGGCATTAATTACAACTTCACTATTCTTAACTCAAGCAGAGGCTCGAGACAACTTGACTCCTAAACTGGAGAAAGCAAACAAAGTGGCAAATTTTGAAAAGCCTGATTTTGGTGCTTATAAGATTATGTCTGACTATGCATTAGTTCCGTTAGCCATTGCAGATCCTAGTGCTGTAATTAGCCAAAAAGGTGAAAAAGCGCTAGTCAAGTCGACGTCTATCAGCCAGTTATTTACTAAAGGCTCTTTAGTTAAAAATATATTCAATGGTGAGATTGCTCCAGTATCTGGTAACATCAACCTGCTTATGAAAGACAATGCGTCTGCACGCGAATTAGCAAGTGAGTACGGCGTTGCTGTTGAAAATACGTATGACGGTGGCCGAATTGCTGTTGTTAGTGTAAACAGCAACCAAGATTTACTAGGTAAACTTGCTGAACTGAAGCAATCAGGAAAGGTAGTTGAAGCTAGAATTGAAGTGTTAGGTACTTTATACACATCTAGATAATTTTCCTGTCAAACACTAATTTTTCTCAAGCCTCATTTAGAATGGGGCTTTTTTACGCTTCAAAAGCCTAATACACTGATGACTATATTTTCTGCTACCCCCTAAAACCTCAGATATGGCTAGATCAAAAGTGACCTCCGTATTTTGAAATCCATTATTTTATAACTAACCTAAACTCGTATACTTACTATTCTTTATAAAATTGCCTATTAAAAATACAAGCATTGGCTGAAACTTAAGTTATACCAATTTAGGCCCCGTGCCTTAGGCTATAGCTTTAGCGATGATTGCTCGAGGAGGGAATTTAATAGCTTATTTTTAGTACCAATTGGTTATGGGGAGAAATAGAATAATGAATATCTGTATGAAGTTAGTCAACTGACCCACAATATTTAGGCGGGTAAATATTGTGGGTTATCAGTATACTCTGTTACTGAGTGTCCTGTTTTAGCCAACTAACCACTTGGCCATGAAGACGATGACAGGCAGAGTAACAAGTGTTCTCAAGATAAAGATTAGGAATAGCTCCCATAAGTTCACCGGGATTTTGCTGCCAAGCAGCAACGCGCCAACTTCTGACATATAAATAAGCTGAGTTACGCTCATGGCAGCAACGATAAATCGGGTGGTATCGCTTTCAATGGAACCTGCGGCAAGAATTGACGGAATAAACATATCCGCAAAGCCGACAACTATTGTCTGCGCGGCCTTTTCTGCCTCTGCCACATTGAGTAGCTCGAGGTAAGGAACGAAAGGTGTGCCTAAATATTGAAATACTGGCGTATGCTCAGCAATAATCAACGCAAAAGTACCTACAGCCATCACTACAGGTAACACAGCAAACACCATATCTAATGCGTTGTGCAGGCCTTCTTCTAGTGTTCCTTTCACCCCAGGAGCCGTTTTAGCCTTGGTAAGCGCTATATCTAGGGAGTGGCTAAACAACCCCTTCCCTTTAGGCACAGCTTCAGAATCTTCATTATGATCACTACCATCAACATAAATATCTTTTTTAAATCTGAGCGGTGGTAAACGCGGCACAATAATCGCGGCAACAAAGCCAGCTGCGCATACGGTAAGATAAAATGGAGCAAACAGGTGTTCAAGTTTGACTTGGCCAATAACGACTAAGCAAAAAGTGATTGAAACCGCAGAGAATGTAGTACCAATGATTGCCGCTTCTCGTTGTGTGTAATGCTTATCTTCGTATTGGCGAGCGGTCATCAAAATACCGACACTGCCATCACCAAGCCAAGATGCAACACAGTTTACTGCACTACGTCCTGGCACCCCGAATAAAGGGCGCATCACTTTGGTCAGAAGCGTACCAACCATCTCAAGCAAGCCAAAGTTAAGCAGGAGTGGCAGCAATAGTCCGGCTAAAATGAATACACAAAATAGCACGGGCAAAAGATCATTGAGCACTAACGCCCCTGTATTTTCCGAATGGATCGCTTCTGGACCAACACCATTGAAGGTAAGCACAATAAACACCATACCAACTAGTCGGGTTATTAACCAAATCCAGCTTACATCGAATAGGTGTCTTATTATGGTTATTTTTAATAGCGCTTGGGGTCTTAGGAGTTTAACCACCAGACTCATGATCCCAGTAATACATACTATTGCAACGATCATGTCTTTCATAAAAGGGGCTAGTTGCGCTTGCAACCATTTTGCCATCACTGCAATCGGGATAGTCATTGCCTCCCCGACCGCTACTGGCGTCATAAACAAAAAAATACCAATCAATGACGGTACGATAAACGCAAACCACGTTTGTAAAGTGGAGCGTGGTGTCATAGTGCTCTCTGTCATTTTTTACTTCCACAAAAACAAAGAAAAGAGCCGAAGCTCTTTTCGTTTTTAAATTATTATATTTATTAAATCGTTAGACCTTTTTGCCTTAGCAAAGTGATCAAGGCTTGATGCAGGTTATTCATGGTGTTTGCATCAAGTACATTCCCCTCGCTATCCTTCCAGGTAATGGAAGTACGCGTGTCCTGCGCTTGAGCGATCTTTATCGTGTAATCACCATTATCAATCGGTAATACAACCGCTTCTTCACCCCAAATAGAATCCCAAACACTGCTTTCAGGCGCTTCGTAACGAACCAAAACTTCCTGCTTTTCCCTATCGACACGAACAACCGTAAAGTTACTTCTTTCTAGGAAGTTAGAGAAGCGATCAAGTACCGCTTCTTGACCTTTTTCAGTCAGCAGCGCCGAATCACCATTCTTGTCAAACCCAAGTTCAAGTGCCAGTACACCTTGGCGCTTACGCATTTCAACTTGTAGTAAACGATATTGATAGTCAAATTCGGTCACAACTTCATTAAGCGCTCGTACCTCTAAGTGGTTCTTTTGAAGCGCAGTTAACTCGTCATCGCCTTGATAATCTATCAACTCTGCACGAATTGATGCGGTACGCTGGTGCTCTTTCTGTTCAAGGGTAAATTTAAATTTTTGCTTAGACGGCTCTACACTTTCTTCCCAAAACCAGCCGTCTTTTGGTTGGATCAGTGAATACCAAGTTGTCGTCACTGTCCCTTGTGCCTTGTTATCACTTTCAAACCCAGCGTTATGCATTGCGACGACGCCGTCCACGGCGCGCCAAATAAATGCTGGTAAATCCTCTATCCCATCATTTTTATCAAAATAAATCCTTGCGGCGTCTTCACCCTGCTCGACCCAACTACCTTGCGCAACCGTCAATACTTGCTGCGGTGCACGATAACTTACCGGCTCGGCCGTGTTCTCGTATTGACCAACTGGCATGGCAAACTCAGGATCTCGGTAAGGTTGAGACAAGCCTTCAGGGGCTTTCACCGGAGCATTTGCACGATAATTTCTTTCATGATGTGCATCATTTGTGAAAATACTACAGCCGCTTAGACTCACGGCAATTCCAAGAACCAGTGATTTTGGGATCCAATACTGCACTCATTTACTCCTTAGCAAACCCTATTATTATTCGAATCAAAGTTATGATTTAGGATTGCCGAATTGGTTCACACAAAGTTGCCAAAAATTGACAATCTCTGAATTGTTAGTGCTATGACATCGAATGTCCCATCAAATATATTGGGAACACGTATTTCATAGCCAAAATTTTGCCCTATGTTACTTGTCATACATTAGAAAAACAAGCAACCATGTCCAGCAAGCACAATTCTATTTTTTATTACAACCCGCTAGCGCTAAAACTCAGATATGGTAGTATTTCGCGTTAATTATTAACCTTGAGCGCATTACGTGAAATCAGAGGTTCCAAAATGACCATGCATGCAAACCATCAACTTGTCTTAACCGCCATTGGAGAAGACAGATCTGGTATTGTTGGCGAATTGACACAGCTTGTGAGTGACTGCAACTGTAATATTATTGACAGTCGAATTGCAATATTGGGCAATGAGTTTACCTTTATCATGCTACTTGCCGGTGACATGGCGTCTATCAGTCGTGTCGAGCACACTTTACCTGCCAAAGGGATGGAGCTTGGCCTTTTAACGATGATGAAACGCACCGCAAGCCATCAACAAGGCGAATACAGTGCAGGTTATACTTTGGAATATGAAGGGTTAGATACTCCTGGTACGTTAAGTAAAGTAACACGCTATTTCGCAGCGCAAGGGGTGAATATTTGTTCACTGAAGTCAGATACCTTTGAGCAAGAAGACGAGCTACATATGCGCTGCGAGCTCGAGTTTAATATTCCTGTAGATGTGGATATCGATAACTTTAAAGTTCAGTTCGAAGATCTTTCACACTCCTTAAACGTAGACTATATATTCAGACGCATTCGCTAAGGATTTACTATGAATACTTTGAAAGTCGGTGATAAAGCACCATTATTCTCACTGCAAAACCAAAACGACGAGACCGTTGAGCTTGCTACTTTATTAAAGTCACATCAAGTTTTAGTCTATTTTTACCCTAAAGCATTGACCCCAGGCTGTACCGTTCAAGCTGAAAATCTGCGTGACCACAAAACTGAACTGGCTGAATTAAACACCGTAGCCGTTGGCATTAGTCCAGATGCTGTGAAAAAGTTAAAGAACTTTGAAAACAAAAAAGAGCTTAACTTTGACTTACTTTCGGATGAAGACCACACGGTAGCCGATGAGTTTGGTGTGTGGGGCTTAAAGAAATTCATGGGTAAAGAGTATGACGGTATTCATCGCCTATCTTTCTTAGTCGGTCAAGACGGTACCATCAAGCACGTGTTCAATAAGTTTAAAACCAAAGACCACCATGAAGTCGTGATTAACCACTTGAAAGAACACGCTTAAAGTGACTCGTTAAGCCGTATATACGTATATTTGAGAAATAAAAAACGGAGCTGAATGCTCCGTTTTTTGTCCGCTTCAACCGACTTTAATCAAGCGCGTTTTCTACTTTATTAAATAAGGTAGTGATCTCTTTACTTGGTTCCTTGGTCAGTAGGCTAACAGCAAAGATAGCGACTGTCGCAACAATAAATCCTGGGACAATTTCATATAATGTCGCACTAAGCGGCTCGCCATTATAAGTAAACGGACCGTAGATCCATACCAACACAGTCACCGCACCAGATACCATGCCGGCGAGTGCTCCAGCAAAGTTCATACGAGACCAGAATAAGCTTATCAATACTAGCGGGCCAAATGCCGCACCAAAACCAGCCCAAGCATTACTCACAAGATCTAGAATCGAGCTATCTCTGTCGTACGCAAGATAAATGGCAGCAAGCGCTACAACTAGTACACTGATACGACCAACAAGCACAAGTTCTTTATCCGAAGCATTTTTGTTCAAGAATATCTTATAAAAGTCTTCAGTTAACGAGCTCGAACTCACTAATAACTGCGAAGAAATGGTACTCATAATTGCGGCAAGAATAGCTGCAAGTAAGAATCCCGCAATCAATGGGTGAAACAATAACTGGGATAAAATCAAGAAAATGGTCTCAGCATCGTCTACAACAATCCCCTGCTCATGTGCATAAGCAGCACCAAACAAACCAGTGCCCACGGCACCGAGAGCTGCGACTATCATCCAGCTCATACCTATACGGCGCGCTGTTGGCATATCTTTAACACTTCGAACAGACATAAAGCGCACGATAATATGGGGTTGACCAAAATATCCAAGACCCCAAGACATTGCAGAAATAATGCCTATTGCGCCAGCTGATCCCACCCAAGTTAACATCGACGGATTTAACTCGTTCAGTGTTTGAGAAAGTGGATTATCGAGTAATGAGAAGGTAACTACAGGCACTAAAATCAAAGCGATAAACATGATACAGCCTTGGACAAAGTCAGTCAGACTTACCGCTAAAAAGCCACCGAATAAAGTATAAAGCACAACAACACTAGTTGTGATATATAAGCCGCTCTCATAACTCATGCCAAATGAACTTTCGAACAGCTTGCCACCGGCAACCACGCCAGAAGAGGTATATAGCGTGAAGAAAACAATGATCACTAACGCAGAGACTATTCTTAACGCATTTCCTTTATCTTCGAAACGATTGGCAAAATAGTCAGGAATGGTGATCGCATCATTTGCATACTCTGTGTAAACACGCAGGCGCGGAGCGACCAATAAATAGTTGAGCCAAGCACCAATCACAAGGCCAATTGCAATCCATGTACTGCTAAAACCATAGAGGAACATTGCGCCAGGTAGACCCATCAAGATCCAACCACTCATGTCGGATGCACCTGCTGAAAGAGCTGCTACACTTGGTGGCAGACTACGGCCACCCAACATGTAGCCAGACACATCACTGGTCGACTTTTTATATGCATATAACCCAATTCCCAGCATCGCAATAAAATACAGTGCGAGAGAGATTATCGTACCAATCTCCAAATTAGCCTCCTAAATTGTTAGTTGGGCTCTTCTCCAAATGTGAGCTTTTTCTATCACTTAATTATTCGATTTCTAACTCACTTTGAATAAAAGCCAAAAACATAAAGACCTCACTATAACACGCACAAACCATACACCCAACCACCTGAGACTATTGACCAAAATAGTATTTTATTTGTACCTAATTCAACTGGTTAATTATCATTCACCCTATGCTCTGTATTTACCCATATTCTGTAAACTCAATTTCCCAGCGTGACCTGACTGCGCTTTTACCTTATATTAAAGCCAATAGCATTTTGTTTGGACGGTAGTATCTATGTACTTTTACGCGGCTCGTCAGCCAATTTTTGATGTCCAAAGGGAATTGATTGGCTACGAACTTTTATTTCGTGATGGATTAAGTAACGTATTTCCCGAAATTGACGGCGATGAAGCGACAAGCCGGTTAGTTGAGGGCAGCCAGTTTACCTTTGGCCTAGATGATTTAACCAATCAACAGCCAGCCTACATTAACTTCACCCTAGAAACACTTGCTAAAGGTTATGTACAAATGCTCGCCCCCGAGCAAGTTGTTGTAGAAATATTAGAAACAGTACAACCGGGCAAACGGCTCTTAGCCTGTGTCAAAGAGCTAAAAGAGCAAGGTTATACACTAGCGCTTGACGATTACCATCACCAAAATGTGTGGCGCCATTTTTTTCCTTATATCGACCAAATAAAAGTCGACTTTTTGGCGACTAACCTTGACCAAATTCATGCCATTAAAGGCGCGATACAGGATTTTCCTAACATTGATTTAGTGGCAGAAAAAGTAGAAACCTACGAGCAGTTTGAACTCGCCAAGTCGCTTGGATTCAAATATTTTCAAGGCTTCTTTTTTGCCAAACCCGAGATGGTCAAAACCAAAGCACTAGCCCCCTCGGAATTAGCCATGGCTGAATTGCTTTATGAGACTTCAAGCGTTGAGCCCGACCTTGCTAGGATCACTCAGGTCTTCGAGCGTGATGTAAACCTAAGCTACAAACTTCTTCGTTATGCAAATAGTGCCGTATTTAAACGCCGAGCAGAGATATCGACGATTAAACAAGCCTTGGTTGTACTCGGTAGTGATGAGCTTAAGCGTCTGATCTCATTATTGTTTGCTTCACAGCTTAATACAGAAAAGCCCAAAGAACTGCTTTCACTCTCATTATTGCGTGCACACTTTATGGAAGCAATAGCAACTAAGGCCAACAAAGTCTCCGATACTGGGAGTACATTTTTGGTTGGTATGATGTCACTGATGGACGCCATTCTTGATGACGATATGGCCAGTTTATTGACGAAGTTACCCTTATCTCAAGAAATTAAATCAACTTTACTGAAGAAACCGAGTGCTTTTGGTATCTATCTAGACCTTGCAGAATCTCTGGAAAAAGGTGATTGGGATAGTGTTGAAACCATATCAAAATCTCTTGGCGTAACCAGCCAAAATATCGCAGAGCTATATCAAAAGTCGCAAGTTTGGAGTGACACTCAAATAAAAGCGATAGAGTAACCTATCAAAGGATGCGACAATCTGTCGCATCCCGCTAAGCACCTGATAGCGATAAAATAAGTTCACCAAAACAACTTCAAAGTGAACTTATGAAACGCACCCTACTCTCTCTTGCTATTGTTTCCTTATCCCCCATAACTCATGCCGATGAAATTGAAAAAATCGTTGTTATTGCACCGATGCAAACACCAATTACGCTAACAACGGATACCAAAGCAGTACGCCAACCACTACCAGCACAAGATGGCGCGGATTTACTCTCTTCAATCGCCGGGTTCTCACTAATTAAAAAAGGCGGCGCAAGCGCTGACCCTGTGTTTCGCGGTATGGCAGGCTCTAGAATTGCGATTATCGCCAATAATGGTCAAACGCTGGGTGGTTGCGGTAGCCGCATGGATCCGCCAACGGCATATATTACGCCACAATCCTACGACACCTTAAAAGTCATCAAAGGCCCACAAACTGTGTTGTATGGGCCAGGCAACAGTGCTGCCACTGTGGTATTTGAGCGTGAAAATGAACGCCTAGCTAAGTCAGAAGTGATTGGCTTTACCAATGCGGTGCTGTCGAGCCAAGGCCGCCACAGTGTTAACAGTGATATCAAGGCTGGTAATGAACGCGGATACGCTCGGATCGCTGCAAATTACAGCGATGCTGATGATTATGAAGATGGCAATGGTACCAAAGTTCACTCGGCTTACGAGCGCTGGAATATAGACACAGAGTTTGCCTATACCCCAAGCGATGACGCCTTTTACTCTATCACTTACGGGGTGAGCGATGGTGAAGTTGCCTATGCCGACCGCATGATGGATGGTAGCCTCTTCGACCGAGAAAATATTGGCCTGAAT
This sequence comes from Pseudoalteromonas sp. NC201, assembly GCF_002850255.1. Classification (NCBI taxonomy): domain Bacteria; kingdom Pseudomonadati; phylum Pseudomonadota; class Gammaproteobacteria; order Alteromonadales; family Pseudoalteromonadaceae; genus Pseudoalteromonas; species Pseudoalteromonas sp. NC201. Next base: position 1,496,722 of record NZ_CP022522.1, on the reverse strand, counting down.
ATCAAATTATCCTCCCTTTCATCTCTGATTGAAGAGTTAACATTCAACGCATACTATAACTACGTCGACCACATCATGGACAATCATAGCTTACGTCCTTTTGTTGCTAACATGATGATGAAAACACCAACCTCCTCCAATCCTGACCGTAAAACTTATGGCGCAAAGCTTACGTTGACTTCAGAAATCAATGCCCAACATACTTTTGTCTACGGTGTCGATTATCAAGCAAATGAGCACCGCAATCGAGTCAGCCGAGATCAATTCAACAATCCGGTAGAAACGATGCCGCGCCAAATAGATGCTGAATTTAGACAGCTCGGTGTATTTGCCGAGTTCGAATATCAATTGGGTCGCTCCAGCCAATGGGTTAGCGGATTACGCATTGATGATTGGCAGAGTGAAGATCATCGCACCATGATAAACGCAATGATGTCAATGAAACCAAACCCAACCGCCCTACAAACAAGAGACGATACGTTATTCAGCGGATTTAGCCGTTATCAAGCACAGTCTGAAAACAGCAGCTATTTTGTCGGTTTCGGCGTTACAGAGCGTTTTCCCGATTACTGGGAAGTTGTCGGTGGTAGTCGAGGAAGTGAAACGTCTATTTCTGCCTTTAATGTCGATACTGAAAAGACCTTGCAATTAGATGCTGGATTGGTAAAACAGTTCAAGGCCATTAACGTCAATTTCTCGGTGTTCTATAACCAAATTGACGACTATTTATTAGTCGACAATATGTTTGAAAAGATGAATATGACGTCAAAAGTGACCAGAAATATTGACGCGGAAACCTTCGGTTTTGAGGGTGAAGTAATGTGGCAAGCGAGCAAAGCGCTACAACTCACCGGAAGTATCAACTATGTAAAGGGTAATAACCTTACTGACAATCTCGCATTAGCTCAGCAACCACCTTTGCAACTGCGTATTGCAAGCAATTACCAATTAAGCGATAAGTGGCAACTAGGCGGATTGGTAAGATTAGTACAACACCAGCATAGAGTGGCGATTGGACAAGGGAATATTGCAGGTCAGGATATCGCTGCAACGACTGGATTTGGTACACTTGCACTCAACACCAATTATCAATATAGCGATGCATTACAACTCAGTGCAGGAGTAGATAATGTGCTCGATAAAACCTATGCCGAGCATTTAAGTCGTTCAGGCGCCGCAGTAAGTGGCTTTGACCAAATTGATCGAGTCAATGAGCCGGGAAGGACGCTTTGGGCAAATCTCAACTGGCGCTTTTAAGTTTTCGCAAAGATAACGAAAAGGTCGGCGATTGCCGACCTTTATTTTTACAGGTTCTCTAAAAAGTTCTCGTCAAAATCATCCGGCTCTTCTTCCATTGGCGGGTTGCCATCAAATAGCTCGTACAATTGACGTTGATAGTATACATCCTTTAAGAAAGTGTATGGATCAAGCGACTCATTTAGCAGCTTTTCTTGTGACATCAAAGCCGCTCTTGCCTCAACCGCACGCAGCGCAAACACTAATACTGTTTGTGGCGTGGTGAGTGCAATTTCTGGCAAGACAAAGTTATCGACTACATCACCCGTTAAGTTTCTCGCGGTCGTCGGTCCCATACCTGGGATCATAATATACGCACCATCACCAACGCCCCACACCCCAAGGGTTTGGCCAAAATCTTCGTCTTTAAGCTCAAGGCCAAGTGTTTTCGCAACATCAAACAAGCCAAAAATACCGACCGTAGAATTAACTAAAAAGCGAGCAACATTGATTGCCATATGATCAGGCTTGCCCTGCAATGCCGCGTTTACTGCATCGGTCGGCGCGGCGATGTTGGTGGTGAAATTAACCACACTACTGCGCACAGGAGCGGGAGTCACCGCAACATATCCTTTAGCAACAGGCCGTAAGATATAGGCGTCCAACACATCCATATTGAAGTCATAAAGTGGACGGTTAAGTGATTGAAATGGATCTCGTGGATCCTTTTTCTCTTCGGGTACTTGCGCACAACCGACAACGGTCAGCACAAGTAAACCTGTGAGCACAGCTTTAAGCATTTATTTCCCTGTATTTGTTAAGACACGACTAATCTCGACAGTGAGCTGATTTTCGCCTTGTTGAAGTTCAATTACGCTTGAAGCACCCTCTAGTTCTCCATCTGAAGGCATTACTGAACCATCATTAGAAATACGTGCGGTGACCGTAACTTGAGAAAATTTCGACAAGGTTAATTCAGGCATCATTGCCATACTATCATCTAGGTTTACCGTCATTGGCAAGTTAAAGTTTGTAATTTTGGCGACCGCCAATGGCATGGCTGGGCCTTCAGCCGCTTTTGCAAAAACGAACAACGTGCTGTCCTTTGGAATCTTGTTCTGTAACTCAGCTGAAATGGTTACAGTAGCGACAATACCAGCTTTTACAGCTACTGGTTCATCTGTTTGTTGACCCAACTTTTGCTCGATTTCAGCAATCCGCCCTGCGATCATCTCATAACGCGGATCATCTTTGGTTAATTGTGACAACAAGACTTCAAAAGCGGCTTTTGACTCTTTCCAATCTTGACGTTCATAGGCAATTAACGCCAGCAAGCTAATCGCATCAATATTCGTTGGATCATTCTTGAGCACTTTTGACAACATTCTGGCCGCGCGATTCATACTTGGCTCTGAGCCCTCTATCAATAATGCTTGGCTATAATTCACCAAAACATTATTGTTATTAGGTTGCATCACGAGTGCTTTATCAAATGCCTGCATCGCCATCTCAAAGTCACTAAGTGACATTGCAACACGACCAAGTAACATCCATGCAACTGCATCGTCGCCAGCGGTTGCTAGTTTAGTTCTTAGTCCCAGCGCAAATGCTTGTAGCTCGTTGGCATTTAGCGGCTCTCCAGATTGCATTACTGCACGCTCACCATACTCAGGTAACTTTTCAACGGCTTCATGCCAGCTAGCTATTTGCCTGTGGCTACCCGTATAGTAATAAAAGACACCTGTCACCAGCACCATAAAAGCAATACCTGTCAGCGCTAATACACGGTTGTCACCACGACTCGTCAATGATTGTTCAGGCGATAACTCGTTCAATAAGCGACGCTTGAGTTCAACCACAGATTCATTATAACTGTCTTTTTCGATACGCTGATTAGCAAGCTCTTCTTTTAACTCTTCCAAACGCTGATGAAAAATATCGATACGCTCGGCGTTCGCATCGTGATCAACCGTGACGCGCTTTTCCTTTTTAATAAACGGAAAAACCACAAACAGACCGGCAAATATGCCTAGCAGAAGAAACAAAAACCACATTTGAGTTAAATCTGTCGAGAATTCGCTCACTGCTCACGCTCCTGACGTTGATATTGATTAATGAGCTCAGCTAGCTTTTGTTCGTCTGCGGCATTCCAATCTTGTTTTTTCGCAGCGCGTTTTTGACGAAATATAATAAAGCCGAAACCTAAAATAATGATTGCCACTGGCAGCACCCAAAGTACGATTGTTGCAGGCGTAACAGGTGGTTGATAATGAACGAAATAGCCATAGCGGTCGATCATATAATCAATGACCTCTTGCTTAGACTGACCTTCATTAACCAATGCGATGACTTTGTCACGCAGGTCTTTGGCAACGACGGCATCTGAATCTGCAATGTTTTGGTTCTGGCATTTAGGGCAACGTAGCTCATGAGTCAGCTCTCGGAAAGTTTGCTCACGTTCCGCCGTGGCAAAGTTATACTTATCTTCCGTTGCTTGCGCCGCTGCAGTAATCATCATTAAAAGCAAAACAATTACATATTTCATTGCGTTAACTCCTGATAGATTGCCGCAAACTTAGTGCGCCACACGCGTTCATTGATGTCGCCAGTATGATGCAACAAAATCTTACCTTGCTTATCTACCAAAAAAGTCTCTGGCGCGCCTGAAACTCCTAGATCCAGTGCTAGTGTACGCTCCAAATCAAGAATGTTAAATTGGTATGGGTTACCAGCACGACTCAGCATGTTATTGACATCTTGTCTTAGTGCATTGATATCAAACTGGTCGCCAAAATCAGGGTCATAAGCCTGCTCGTAATACAGGCCTATTATTTTCACGCCACGCTCTCTAAGCTCAGTTAAATAACCTAGCTCAGCGATACACGTTGGGCACCAAGTGCCCCATACGTTCATCAAGTAGACTTCACCCCTAAGCGAGTCGGCGGTCCAAGTTTTATCACTATCCATTAGATCGGGTAAAGAAAACTCAGGCATAGTGTGTCCTAAACGGCCTGTCTGAAGTTCTCTTGGATTACCAAATAGTCCTTGGTACAAAAACACACAAAGGAAAATAAATATCAAAAAAGGCACTAAACCTAATAACTTGCGGTTCATGTTAAGCCTCCACTTGGGATGATTTTTTAACGCGGTTGCGGTAGCGTTTATCCGCAAGCACAATGAAGCCGGCAAAAGAGATAAGTAGCCCACCTAGCCACATCCAGCGTACGTATGGTTTGTGATAGATCCTAAGCGACCACGCGCCTGCAGAAAGCGGCTCGCCGAGTGCTAAATATAAATCACGGAAGAAACCATCATCAATAGCGGCTTCGGTCATAAACTGCATCCCTACATCATAACGGCGTTTTTCTGCATGCAGCTCGGTTACTTTTTTACCATTTTTGAATACCGTCACTACGCCAGCATGACCACCGTAGTTCGGGCCTCGAATTTCTTTTACGCCATCAAAGCGATATTCGTACTCGTTTAGCATCGCCGTTTCACCGGGTTTCATGCTCACGGAGCGCTCAACTGAGTATGCTGAAGTTAGCGTCACCGACGCGATAACAAAGGCAATACCAATGTGCCCAAGTACCATTGCCCAATAGCTCAATCCTAGCTTTTTAAAGCCGATCGCAACACTTGGGTGAACAGTCACTTTATTAAATAAGTCAGCAGCAGTAGCCACACTTATCCACACAGCCAGCGCTGTCGCAACAAACGTTAGTGGTGCCACCACTTCGTAGCTCGAGTACAACCACGTCGCGGTGAGCACTAAACTCACCGCAATCAATACAGCCCATTTTTTCACTAGTGGCGGCATTTTATTTTGTTTCCAGCGCAGCATAGGGGCTAAACCCAGCAAAATCGCGAACGGCACGATTAATATCGCAAACATTTGGTTAAAGAAAGGTACGCCAATAGAAATAGAGCCTAAGCCCAACTCTTTGTGGATCATAGGCAATAGCGTGCCCAATAATACAATCAAGGTCGCAACCACTAAGAAGATATTGTTGATCCACAGCGCCACTTCACGCGAAATGAATTGATAACGCCCTTCGCTATATACTTGAGCTACGCGCAGTGCGTAAAGCGCTAAGCTGCCACCCACAACCACAGCTAAGAATGACAGGATATATAAACCACGGTCAGGATCGGTTGCAAACGCATGCACCGATACGATAATGCCTGAGCGAACGATAAAAGTACCCAGTAAACATAAACTAAACGCGGTGATAGCAAGTAGTACTGTCCAAGACTTAAACACACCACGTTTTTCCGTTACTGCGAGTGAATGCAATAAAGCGGTTGCAACAAGCCAAGGCATCAGTGAAGCGTTTTCCACCGGATCCCAGAACCACCAACCGCCCCAGCCAAGCTCTGAGTACGCCCACCAACTACCAATTGTAATGCCTAGAGTAAGAAAGCCCCATGCGGCCATTGTCCAAGGACGAGACCATTTAGCCCAAGTATTATCAAGTTTACCGGTTAAAAGCGCAGCAATTGCAAAAGAGAAAGACACAGATAAGCCAACATAACCCATATAAAGGAGCGGCGGGTGAATGATCATACCTGGGTCTTGCAATAATGGATTCAAATCACGCCCTTCAACAGGGAAGTAAGGAAGCAAACGCTCAAACGGGCTCGACATCCACAGGGTATAGAGCATAAAACCCACCCCTAAAAAGCCAAGGACACCTAACACACGCGCTCGCAATACCCACGGTAGCGACTTTGACATCACAGCAACCAGCATGGTCCACATGGATTGCATTACCAACCACAGTAAAATTGCGCCTTCGTGTCCACCCCATGTTGAGGTGATTTTATAATACCAAGGTAAAGTACTGCTCGAATGATGCGCCACATACGCAACCGTAAAGTCATCCATTAACGTGATGTAGATCAGTACCATAAATGAGAAAACAACTAGAATACACTGACCAACGGCCAGTGAAGGAGCGGCTTTCATCAGCCTCAAATTACCCGTATAAGCACCCCACAATGGGAAAATACACAGTAATAAGCTCAATGCCATCGCCAGAACTAAGGCGAAGTAACCTATTTCTGGGACCATTTTAGTTCTCGCTGTTTAAATTATATTTTGGCTTTTCGTGTTTAATGCCTTTCACGGCTTCAGCCACTTCTGATGGCATATACTCTTCATCATGCTTGGCAAGTACTTCAAACGCTTCAACTACATTAGACTCAACTAACGTCCCTTGCGCTACAATACCTTGGCCTTCACGGAATAGGTCAGGAAGGATGCCTTTGTAACGAATAGTAACCATAGGACCGGTGTCGATAAGTTTAAATGACACATCTAAAGACGTTTCATCACGCACCACTGAACCTGGCACAACCATACCGCCAATACGCAGCTTCTGGCCAATTTGCGGGATTTCTTTTAACTCACCTTTACCTTCAACAAGCTCGCTCGGCGTGTAAAACAAATTAATATTTTCTTGTAGTGCATAAAGCGTAAGCCCAACCGCTGCGCCAATACCAAAGATTACGGCAGCAACGGTGAATAATCTCTTTTTGCGTCTAGGATTCATGCTTGCGACTCCTCTTTTGCTTTTTTAATCCGTGCTTCTCTTGCCATTTGCGCTTTAACTGCTTGCTTTAGCTTCTTACCATCCAAGATAGAGCCGACTAACATACCAGCCAGTATTAATGCACATGAGCCGAATGAGAGCCAAACATAAAAGCCATAGCCACCCATGGCTAAAAATTCACTGAAGGATTCAAACTGCATGATTAACCCCTATTCACTAATTCGCGGACCCAAGGACGGTGTTGTTCGCTTCGTAAAATTTCATTTTTCAAACGAATTAGCGTAACCACGCCAAGCACACCAGCAAACGCCACTATGTTGATCAACAAAGGCCACAACATGGAAGGATCAATCGCTGAAGTATCAAATTTGGTGATAGTTGATCCCTGATGCAGCGTATTCCACCACTCTACCGAGAAATGAATAATAGGCAGATTAACGACCCCGACAATGGCAAGAATACAGGCAGCTCGACCACCTGATTTTTTATCTTCAAAGGCATGATATAGAGACAAAACACCGAAGTACAAAAACAATAGGATAAGCTCTGATGTCAATCTTGCATCCCAGACCCACCAAGCGCCCCACATAGGTTTACCCCAAGCAGCACCAGTGATTAACGCAATCGCAGTCATTGCCGCACCAATAGGTGCAATGGCTATAACCGCCAGTTCAGCATTACGAATTTGCCATACCAAGGCAACAATAGCCGCAATAGCCATAGACGAGTATGCACCCATTGACCAGATAGCCGACGGCACATGAATAAAGATAATACGATAGCTGTCTTTTTGTTGGTAGTCGGCTGGCGCATAGGCTAACCCCCAAACCCATCCAACAATTAAGCCCACTACCGCAATCACGGCAAAGTAAGGAAGCAAGGTGTTACACAGTTGGTAAGCACGCTCCGCTTTGGCATAAGGATGTAACCACTTCCACATTTTAACTTACACTCACTCTTAAAGCTGACGATATGGCAATTGGTGCGGCAACAATTGCGACGGCAAGCATCGCACCAAGGATTGCAAGCTGACCACCATACGCTAAAGACATGCTACTGGTATCTATGGCGGACGTTGCAAAAATCAATACGGGGATATAAAGCGGAAGGACGAGTAAACTCATTAAAATGCCACCCTTTTGCAATGCAACGGTGAGTCCTGCGCCAATGGCCCCAATAAAACTTAATAACGGTGTACCTATCAGTAAGGTCAGTACAGTCGCATTGAGAGACTGCGATTCGAGATTCATTAACAGCGCGAACAACGGCGCAAGCACCACCATAGGCAAACCACTGACTGTCCAATGCGCTGCTACTTTTGCTAATACTGATAGCGATAATGGATAAGGTGAAGCAATCAATTGCTCTAATGAGCCGTCGTTGTAATCGTCCCTAAATAATTTATCTAGACCTAACATAGTCGATAAAAGCGCCGCTACCCAAATAATACCCGGAGCCACTCTGGTAAGCAGCGCAGGTTCAGGCCCAATTGCTAACGGAAATAAGGTGATCACGATAAGGAAAAACAACAAAGGATTGACTATCTCAGCGCGTTGTCTAAAGGCCAAGGTCACATCTTTGGCATAAACCGATTTAAAAGCTAACCAATAAGAATGTTGAGTCTGCATTACAAACGGTACTCCAACGCCAAGGTTTGTAACTGTGCAAAATGTGCGGTGAGATCTTGGTGGGTCGTCAATAAAATGGCGCCCCCCTTGTCGAGATGAGACTGGAACTGGGTTTGCAACATGGCGACCCCTTTTTTATCCAGCGCAGTAAATGGTTCATCTAACACCCAAAGCTTGGCCTGATTCAGCCACAAACGTACTAACGCAACACGGCGCTGTTGGCCTGCCGACAATGTCCGCACAGGTACATCTTCAAGTCCGATTAAGCCGAGCTTAGCAAGCAGTGTATAGACTTCTTCTTCATCTGCCTGAGCGCCGTGAACCATAAGCCAATGTTGAACATTTTCGTAGGCACTAAGTTGTTGATTGACACCTGTCTTATGACCAATAAATAATAAATCGGCAGCGAATGAATCATAATCATCGCGGATATCAGTGCTGTTGTAGCGGATCTGCCCTTCATCCGCTCTGGCGAACCCAGCAATGATCCTCAACAAAGAGGTTTTTCCGGCACCATTTGGGCCTTCAATTTGCATGATCTGCCCCGCATGGAGAGTAAAACTTAATGAGTCAAACAAGCATCTATCTTGTTTGGTACAAGTGACGGCGTCTATCTCTAGCAAACTTGGGCTTCTCTTTACCTAAAATTGGGCGTTAGTCTAACATAATGGTATGGTAATACGAATAATCCGATGCGACCGATTAGCGAAAATTTGATTTAAAATAATGAATAAGCTGCCAATTACAACAAATACGACGACAGCATCTGTGATAAGCACAGATAATAGCGAAGTATCGAGATTAGACTTAGCCAAAAACCAACCGTTTGCAGCGAAGAATATCCAAATTAGTAACGATAAACTAAAAATGGATGTGGCAATTGATGGCCGCTGGCAAACTATCCAACTAGCGCTTAAGCCTCCAACCCAGCCCAATCAGCTTCCAGAAGCACAGGTTAGTATTGATGAAACTGGCAAGGTGGTCACCTTTCAAACGCCCAAATTACAAGCGCAAGTAACGCTGACAAAACAGCTTTTTGATATTTTAACGACGCTAAAGACGCACACGCCAAGCCCAGTAGTACAGTCTTCAGCAACCACGTTGCCAGACGCCACATTGCACATCAAGGTGCTTGATTTAAAAATACCGCTTCCGCAAGCCGTGGCACAATTGCTCGCAAGTGAAAACAAACTTATTGCGCATCTTAGTGCCCAACAAAGTAATGTTTCCTTGCAGGTCGTCAATCAATTTAAAGACTTGCTGTTTAGTACGGCTTTACCTAAGTCAATGATTGCAAAACTTATCTCTAGTCAACTTAGCAGTGTTGAGGTGAAGCCTCAGCCAAGTGGAGTAACACTTAACATTCATGACCGTTCAATAACCTTATCGCCAATAAGCAGTAACTGGCCTGCAGCAACCACATGGCAAAAAGGCGAAGTAAAAACGGCTTTCAATGGAATTGATATCACAAAATCGACACAACAAGTAAAAGTAGAGACCATAAAGCCGCTTAGCGCTTTGCTGCAACAAGTCACTGCAGTGAATAAGGAAACCCCCTTACCGCTTGAGTCACGCTTAGCATCAGTACATACGCTGGCGTATGACAAACCGTTACTTGAAGTCAATCTGCAACAAATTAAGTCAACAGTAGTAAAAGCGTTGCAAGTACTGATCGGAAGACCTTTTGGGAAGCCACTCACAAATCAGGTTGATCAGCCCGCGAACTCCCCAGTCAAGAACGGCCAAAGTCATGTTTTGAGTCGTTCGACCTCAGTGCTGTATATGCAAAGTGAGAAAGTAAGTGCTCACAATAAGAATAAACCAAGCACACCACTACAACAGCTCACAAACCAAATAAAACTTAATCTTACAGAGCTGATGGCAAAGCAACCATTACCGTTGCAAAAAAGTCACTTCCCCTTGCAAAGCGAAAAGTTAGCCAGCTCTATTGCTCGTTACTTACAACACCAGCTCGCAGAAACACCAAAATATCAAGCGCCACCGGTTGATTTTGAGGTGAAACAAAAAGCCCTGTCCTTATTATTGGACACTCTCACGGGTAAACTGTCGCTTAGCAATAAGCAAGTTGAACAGCTGACACAAGTCTTAGAGCGGCCGCTTTATCGTAAAGCGAGTTCTGCGCCTGTAGATTCTGCTAAAACGTTCCAGTTGCAATCTACAACACATTCACAAGGCACAAAAGTAACCGCTACGCCTTCTCAAGTACCGCAGCCTACCAGCAATCAAACTAAAGGGGTAATTGAAGCTCTGCTTACTCTGCCCATGACTAAGGCCGAACAAAAAGAAAACACACCAAACATGTTACGCCAAGCTTCTGCAACCATCGAAAAGCTCGTCAAAGCAGATACATTCAAACAAACGCCTGAATTGCAGAAATTAGTCAATCAAGCATTTTCGCGCTTGCTTGATGACCGTTCAGTCAACGCGCTCACCGTTAAAAACCAGTTAGAAAGCCAACTGGGCATGGCAACCTTTGCTAACACGCCAACAAGTTTAGCTCAATCGAGCTTTACACAAATGTTGGACCGTTTAATTGTGTCGCTATTAGGTAGTCAGGTGGCAAACCAAACTCAGAGCAATGAGCAAGCAACGCAAAAAATACAAGCTTTACTGGATGCGCTGCTACCACAACTGAAGTTGACCTCACCCAAGCAAACAACTGAAGCGCTACAACAACCACAAGCAAAAGAGCTGTTAAACGAATTAGGACAATTGCATAACCAACTACAACCGCAACAATCACAAACTACAACCACCAACTCTGCGAAACAAGACAGCGAAGCACAGTTAATTATTAACCTACTCTTTCCCACCAAAGTAGGACAAGAGCAACAGCAAACACAATTACAAATAGGTGAATATAAAAAGTCGCCGAAACCTGGTATGCCGGAGAAGTCTGTGTGGTTTATTCGTCTTTGTTTTGATTTTGCAGAAAAAGGTCAGATCCATGCCCAAGCCGAGCTGATGGATAAAGCCCTGGAATGTGCATTAGTAGCCACCTCCAATCAGGTCAAGCAGCTCGCAGAGCCACATTTGGCAACGCTCAGACATAAGTTAGCATCTCATGGGCTACAAGTCGCAGAGATAGGCCTTAGGGAAGAAGCCAGTTTTCAAGATAAGTTCTTTAATGAACACGCAATTATCAACATTAAGGTGTAAAGAAATGACACAAAAATCTGCAATCGGGCTGTTATATGAAGCTGGTAGCGCACCTCAGGTCACCTTTAAAGGATATGGCGAACTAGCAGAGGAAATTATTGCGCTGGCAAAAGAGAAAAACATCATGATCCATGAGGATGAATCATTAGCACAAACACTCAGTGCACTTGAGTTACACCAAGAGATCCCAAGGGAACTCTACTATGTGATTGCTGAACTCATCGCTTTTTCTTACATTATGCGTGGTAAGTTTCCACCTGGTTGGGAAGGTTTTCGTGGCAAGCTAGATATTAAGGCATAGCCAAAATTTCCTACTTGCTAGGGCCTGTTGACCTTTGCTGTTTGATTTTTGTTCTCCTGAGTGTGTTTTGATCGCGACGCTCGACTTGCCGCCTAGTAATCTAGGCAAAAGTTGAGCAACAAAGAACAAAGCGCACTCAGGGGAACCCAAAGGGCAGCGCTTGATTGGAATTTCTTCTGTGTTATCGCCTAACTTACATAGAATAACTATGCTACGCAGGCTCTGCCTTGTATAAATACCAATCAAACTGCTGCAAAAACAAACTTGAAAGGTCAACAGGCCCTAGACAATCATTTTGATTTGTTATGTAAAGACATGAGCAGCTCTGCCTCAGCTCTTGGCAACTCACACTCGTGCATCACCTCTTCAATATCAGCACCAAGCTCCACCATTTTCACGGCGCGAGAATACATTTTAGCGTCAGGGTCATCATATTTCTGTGCTGCTTGCTGATTCGCAACGTCATTTAACTCTTGCTCGGTTGCGACCACCCGCTTACCAATACTCATGATACTGGCACGTAACTCCGCAACTTCGCTGCGTAATATTGCTATTTGTTGCTCAGACCCCTGCAGTGAGCTCGAAAGTTGCGCTGTTTGCCCCTGCGCATTCTGTAGTTTTTTACTCAGCACAAAAACAAACCTCAAGCATACTAACGCAAGTATGCTTGAGGTTATTGATATAACGAGTAAAACGGTTTGTGCGTTTACTACTTCAGACATCTAGATATGACTCAGCTCATCCCATTCATCATCGTTTAATAGCTTATTAAGATCGACTAAGATCAACAGCTCGCCTTCTCGATTTGATACGCCTTGGATAAACTTAGCGCTCTCTTCGGTACCTATGTTTGGCGCGCTGTCAATTTCCGAGCTACGTAAGTAAACCACCTCAGCAACGCTATCTACTAAGATACCAATAACTTGCTTTTCGGCTTCGATAATCACAATTCTTGAATTATCCGTTACTTCAGCACTTTGTAGACCAAACCTAGCTCGCGTGTCTATAACCGTTACAACGTTACCACGCAGATTAATGATCCCGAGTACGTAGCTTGGTGCACCTGGGACTGGTGCAATTTCGGTGTAACGCAGCACTTCTTGTACTTGCATTACATTGATACCGTAAGTTTCCTCTTCAAGCTTGTAAGTAACCCATTGCAATACTTCATCATTACTATCAGCATTTTTGTCTGCAGAAAGTAGTCTATCTTGGCTCATGGTTTCACTCCATCAATATACTAGTTACTGCTCTCGACTATCGAGGCCTTGTTCTAGCAAACGGTTTAAATTCTCTACATCAATCAGCGCGCACATTTTCTCTTTAATCACTCCAGCCAACCAAGGCCGTTTACCATCTGCTGTGCGCCACTTTATGTCTTCAGGCTTGAGGGTTAAGTTGTTGACTAGTTTTTCTGCTAACAGTCCCCAGTTACTATCCCCAAGTGTAATCAAATACTGGTAATCCAGCGTATCTTCTAATTCTGGCGTTAACTTTTCAGGCATCACCCATCGTGCAGTATCAACAACATTGAGTTTTTCTTCACGATTTAGCATCACACCCTTAAACCATTTAGGTTTACCAAAGAGTTGATTGACTTCGCCCAGTTGGTGTATTCCCCCAAGTGATTTCAGCGGAACCGCCAGTGTTAAGCCTGCCACTTCAAAAAACAATGCCTGAAATTCACCTTCTTGATAGGCTTCCCTTGCAGAAACAGACTCTATCGTTGCCTGTTCTTTGATAATAGATGTATTTTCAGTGACTTCAAGATCATGAGCCAATTTACTCGGCTGTTCTTGAATAACTTCACTCACTGACTCCAGAGGTTCTGTTGCAACTACGACTGAGGATTCTATTTCCTCAAGTTCTGATTTAGGTTCTTTTACTTGTTCAAGTAGCTTTGCAACTGGTGATAATTCGCATTGTTCAATCTCTGGCTCCTCTTGCAACAGGGCACCAAGATACTGCTTCATCACCTTCTCATTTGCAAATAAATGCTTACTCATTATGCTCTCTAGCTTAACTGCTTCAAATAGTCCAATAGTGCACGATAAGCGAACACGCCTCGTGATTTAGGACAAAATTGTACAGGGACTTGTTGTGCAAGGCTTGCATCCCTAAACTTGGTATCTACAGGAACCACGCCTGGCCAAACGGCATCTTTGTATGTTTCCAGCAACGTTTTATACGCCTCCAACGACGCTTTAGTCCGTTTATCATACATAGTTGGAATAATAGTATATTGGTACTGTTTCTGCTGTGAAGACTGCATTAGCTCCATCGTGCGCATCATTCTATCTAGTCCCTTCAACGCCAAAAATTCAGTTTGAACCGGTACCAAAATTCGCTCACTCGCTGCTAATGCATTTACCATCAATACCCCGAGCACTGGTGGACAGTCTAAAATAGCATAGTCATATTGATCCGCTATCTTTTCGAGCGATTTCTTTAAGATAAGTCCCATGCCCGTTTTATTACCCATGCTACGATCAAGCGTAGCAATGGCCATAGTAGCAGGCAGAATATCCAAATTTTCAATAGTCGAAGGGCAAAGAGACTGTAAAATTTCTTCGCTCGTCATGCTGCTGCCGCGTGCAAAAATATCATACACACTGACTTCCAACTCTTCAGAATCAATACCAAAGTAATATGTAAGTGAAGCATGTGGATCGGTATCAATAAGCAAAACCCGATGACCTTGTTCAGCAAGAATGCCTCCTAAGCTCACCGTTGTCGTGGTTTTACCCACGCCACCTTTTTGATTTGCTACTGTCCAAATTTTCACTCTATATTCCTTTGCTTATCACTATTGATTGCGTTCAATAGATACTATACCAACTCAATGTTATTCATTCTTTTTAGACGTTTGATATTTACAAGCTTCAAGCAAAATAACCAAATCGTGGCTTAGCCTATTAGTTACCAGCTTCTTTATTAATTCTTGCAGCAAAGTCTTGTAGCGCGATACTATCAGACGAAAGTCCAGCGCCAGCGACTGCTTGAGGCATCCCATAAACGACACAAGTCGCTTCATCTTGCGCCCAAATGGTGGCACCAACCTGTTTTAGCATACGAGCTCCATCTCGACCATCAGCGCCCATCCCCGTTAATACAATCGCTAACGTGTCGCCACCATAGGCTTTTGCAACACTTGCAAATGTCACATCAACGCTGGGTTTATAGGTGATCCTTGGACTATCATCTTCAAACACTTTTAGTGTCTTACTACCACCGCGATTTTCAACCAGCATTTGCTTGCCGCCAGGCGCTAGATAGGCCATGCCTGGCATTAATCTATCACCCTGTTCTGCTTCTTTAACCTTAATCTGGCATAAACTATTTAATCTTGCTGCAAACGCAGGTGTAAATGCGGCTGGCATATGCTGGATAAGTAAAATTGGATGAGGAAAGTTTGCTGGCAACTGCGTCAATATTGTCTGCAGTGCAACGGGTCCACCTGTTGATGTACCAATTGCAACCAGTCCATATTTCTTACCTGATGCTCTAGCACCCGCAGCACTGGATGTGCCACCAGATACCGGTCTCTGAAAACTTCTATCCGGTTGAGGGATCGTTGCTCTTCCAGTGTCAGCGCGAGTTGCTCTAGACTCGACGCGCTTTGGCGGAGTCGCGATACTAGGGCGAGTAAAGCGGCTAACTCGGCGGCGGCCAATTTCCTTTACCTTGTTTTGTAACGATTTAATTGCGTCTTCGCTATTACGAGCGATGTCTTCAAACTTTTTCGGTAAGAAATCAACTGCGCCCGCATCCAGTGCATCTAACGTAGCACTAGCGCCTTCACGAGTTAGCGAAGAAAACATTAAGATGGGGGTCGGTGTGGCCTGCATGATCTGCTTCACCGCACTGATCCCATCAAGCACAGGCATTTCCACGTCCATCGTAATTACGTCTGGACGCAATGAAGCGGCCTTTTCAACCGCCTCCTTTCCATTAACTGCAAAATCTATAACTTTGATTTCACTGTCTTTTTCTAAAATTTCACTGACTCGACGACGAAAAAAACTGGAGTCGTCTACGACTAACACTTTAACTGCCATTGGCAACGCTCTTTAATTTGCTCTACAGCAGAGCAGCACATGCTGCTCTAGAATTCGAACTACGCCTAATAAAATTAGGCGTAGTGTTTTAATAAGTTGGGGACATCAAGGATTAGCGCAATACCACCATCAGATGTGATGGTCGCACCGGCCATACCTGGTGTACCTTGTAACAAAGCATCTAATGGTTTGATTACGACTTCCTCTTGGCCTATCAGAGAATCAACCACAAAACCGACTTGCTTGGTACCGATTTGAGCAATAACAACATGGCCTTCAGCCTTTCTCATGCCCCTATTAGCACCTTTTACCAACCAATGCTCAAGATAAAATAACGGGATCGCCTTTTCTCTCACTATAATAGTCAATTGACCATCAACTACATTCGTTTTAGTCAAATCTAAATGGAAGATCTCGTTCACACCGGCAAGTGGTAACGCAAACGTTTGTTCTCCGACTACCACCATCAAGGTAGGCAAAATAGCCAATGTAAGCGGCACTTTTATCTCTAATACGGTACCAACACCCAATTCTGATTGGATGTTTACCGAGCCATTCAATTGAGTGATTTTCGTTTTAACAACGTCCATCCCTACACCGCGACCAGAAATATCTGAAATTTGTTCTTTTGTTGAAAATCCAGGTGCAAAGATCAAGTTATAGGCTTCAGTATCAGACAATCGGCTTGCTTGATCGGAGTCAATAACGCCTTTATTTATAGCAATTTTCTTGAGTTTTTCAGGATCCATACCGGCGCCATCATCTCGGATGGTGAGAAGAATATGATCCCCCTCTTGAGATGCTGACAACGTGACAGTCCCCATTCTTGGCTTACCCGATGCTTCGCGCACATCAGGCATTTCAATACCGTGATCCACTGAGTTTCTCACTAAGTGAACCAATGGATCTGCGAGCGCCTCAACAAGGTTTTTATCTAAGTCTGTCTCTTCACCTTGTAAAACCAGGTTGATTTCTTTTTTCAAGCTACGCGCAAGGTCCCTCACCACTCGAGGGAAACGACCAAATACCTTTTTGATCGGCTGCATCCGCGTTTTCATCACAGCGCCCTGCAAGTCTGCGGTCACTACATCAAGGTTCGAAATAGCTTTACCCATGCTTTCGCTGTTGGTGTTATTCGCTAAACTAACCAAGCGGTTACGCACCAATACTAATTCGCCAACCATATTCATGATTTCATCAAGACGTTTGGTATCAACTCGCACTGTAGTCTCAGCTTGCGCAGCAGGTTTCTTTGCAGCTGCTGGCGCAGAAGCTTTTGCAGGCTCTGGCTCTTTTTGCGGGGCTGGAGTCGCAGGTTTAGCTTCAACTTTAGGCGCAGGCTTTGGAGCAGGTTTCGGAGGTGGCGCAGCTTTAGCAGGCTCAGGTTGAGCTGGCTCAGCTTCTGAGATATCTGTCGGCGATTCATCTACCGCTTTAGGAGCACTGCCTTTACCATGAAGTTCGTCAAGCAAAGCCTCAAACTCATCATCGGTAATTTCTTCATCTCCAGAGGGCACACTCGCAGCGCCTGATGACGTTGCTTTAGCCGCAGGCTCACTGGCTTGAGAAGTAGCCGCATCTTCTGCATTTGGTGCTCCACCAAATTTCCCAACCCCATGGAGTTCATCTAAGAGATTATCGAACTCGTCATCGGTGATATCGCCGTCATCTGCAGTTGACACCGTTTCAGGTTTAGCCGCCGGTGCGACAGCAGGCGCATTACCAGAGCCGTGTAACTCATCTAATAGATTTTCAAATTCTTCTTCTGTTATCTCATCAATGCTAGAGCCGCTATCATCGCCTGAATCTGCGTCCGCATCGAATAGAATATCATCCGCACTTAAATCTGGTACAACAGACTCTGGCTCTGAAACAGGTTCCTCAATCACTTCACTGACTTCGTCTTCAGATGCTGGTTGGCTGAGTTTATGGAGGGTTTCAAGCAACACAGGATCGGCAGCTTCGGGTTCCTCTCGGTTTTGAATACAAGCGAACATTTCGTTGATCGTATCCAAAGATTGCAAAATAACATCCATTAATTCTGACGTTACTTTTCGCTGCCCTTGTCTTAGTACATCAAACACGTTCTCTGCACCGTGACAGGCATCAACCAGTTCGGTCATACCGAGGAAGCCTGCTCCACCTTTAACAGTATGGAAGCCACGGAAAATCGCATTGAGAAGTTCTTTATCTTCGGGATTATTTTCTAGTTCAACAAGCTGTTCAGATAACAGTTCTAATATTTCGCCTGCTTCAACAAGAAAGTCCTGCAAGATATCTTCATCGACTTCAAAGCTCATACACACTCTCCAACTAGAAGCCTAAACTAGATAGCAAGTCATCGACTTCGTCTTGACCAGAAACCACGTCATCTCGCGATTCAGCGTCAATAATTGGACCTTCAGGTCCAGACAATTCATCACTGATAGTCTCAGTTGTTTTTATTTCGTTTTCATTCGCATTTTCTGCAACTGCAGGCGCTTCATCCGAAGTACCAAACACAGTTAGAAGGTGAATGAGACTATCTTCTACTTCTCTCACAAGCTCAATGACTCGACGGATGACCTGCCCAGTCAAATCCTGATAGTCTTGCGCCATCAGCACATTAGTCATTAAGCCTTGTAATTCGTCTGTACGTGTCTTTGAAGTCTGCATAAAGCTGTCGAGATCATGACACAGAGATTTAAACTCACCGAGTTGAATATCTCTGCTCATCAACCGATCCCAAGTAGGCTTTATTTGTGCTAACTCATCCGCAAGATTCTGCGCAAGAGGTAAGCTTTCTTCGACCGCGTCCATCGTTTTATTAGCAGCGCTTTCTGTCATTTCCATAACATAATTAAGACGCTGCTTGGCGTCAGGTATAGCCTCTGTCGTGAGATCTGAGAGTCGAGTATCCAGCTCAAAGTTCTTCAAGGACTCGTGTAATTGGCGAGTTAGCTTTCCAACTTCTGCAAATAACTCCGATTGCTCTTTGTTAGCAGCTTCTAAAATCAGCTGGTCAGCTTTTTCTTGTTCACCTTGCTCTAGTAGCTCAACAAGTTGCTTGGCTTGTTCAAGTGTAATTTGCGGCGCAGCATTTACAGACATAGGCCATATCCCCTTGCTGTTTAGCCTAGTCGCTCAAATACTTTTTCAAGCTTAGTCTTGAGCGTACCTGCAGTAAACGGTTTAACAATATATCCGTTCACCCCAGCTTGCGCTGCTGCAACAATTTGTTCTTTTTTCGCTTCTGCGGTAACCATCAACACTGGAATGTGCTTAAGCTTTTCATCTGCGCGTATTGCACGAAGCAGATCAATACCTTGCATGCCCGGCATGTTCCAATCAGTTACTACAAAGTCAAACTCCTGATTTTGTAGCATCGGAAGTGCTGTACTACCATCATCAGCTTCTTGAACATTGGTAAAGCCTAAATCTCTTAATAGGTTTTTGATTATTCTTCTCATAGTAGAGAAATCATCAACCACGAGAATCTTCATGTTCTTATCCAAAACTTCCTCCAGTGAGGTTCGAACCCAACTATTTTATGTACTCTAATTTATCCAGTCATTGATTTTAGCTTTGAGCTTTATCATTGCCTGACCGTGAATTTGGCTTACTCGAGATTCACTGACATCAAGGATGGCACCAATCTCTTTTAAATTCATTTCGTCGTTATAGTAAAGTGACAACACCAGAGCATCCCTTTCGGGTAGTGCTTTGATAGCATTTACTAAAGACTCGTTAAAACGTTCATTTTTAACGTTATTAAACGGTTTGTCTAGCGCAAAATCGCTGTTTGCTGGGGTTATCACATCTTCATCAACCCCTAGATCCTCAATGCCGATGACTTTACTTGCATTTACATCATGTAAAATATGATGGTACTCATCTAAAGATATATCAAGTTTTTCAGCGATTTCAGTGTCTTTTGGTTCGCGGCCAAGGAGAGATTCGAGCTCAGATATAGCTTCGGCTACCATTCTGCTGTTTTTATGTACGGACCGAGGGGCCCAATCTCCGCGACGGATTTCATCTAGCATTGCACCTCGGATGCGTATCCCCGCAAAGGTCTCGAAACTAGCGCCTTTAGTAGCATCGAAATTTTTAGATGCTTCAATCAATCCAATCATACCTGATTGAATTAGATCGTCGAGCTGCACACTTGCCGGAAGCCGAGCGATCAGGTGACATGCCACTTTTTTGACAAGTGGAGCATGCCTCTCGACCACTTTATGGATATGGTCAGAAGTTTGATATCCCGCAGCTCTGTTGACCGGAGAAGCCATAATCACCCGTTTACAAGTTGTTCAATGAAAAATTCTAGATGACCGGAAGGTTGATGAGGAATTGGCCATTTAACTGCCTTGGCAGCAAGTCCTTTAATTGCAACTGCTGCTGGAGAGCTCGGAAATAAATCCACGATTGCTCTTTGTCTACGAGAGGACTTACGCATGTTTTCGTCAAATGGTACTGTGGCCACTAATTCCAATGCTACATCAAGAAAACGGTCTGTAACTTTTGAAAGTTTAGCAAATAATTCTTGCCCTTCACGCATACTGCGGACCATATTGGCAACTATTTTAAAACGATAAACGCCATGCTCTCTGCTTAAAACTTTGATCAACGCATAAGCATCCGTAATAGAAGTCGGTTCATCACACACAACAACCATCACATCTTGTGCAGCTCGAGAGAAGCTCAGAACCATATCTGAGATACCAGCTGCGGTATCAACAATTAAAACATCAAATTGAGTGTTAAGCTCGCTAAATGCGCGAATAAGTCCAGCATGCTCTGCGGGAGTCAACTCCACCATGCTTTGAGAACCCGAAGTAGCTGGCACAATTTTGATACCAGCGGGACCTTCTACGAGAATCTCATCTAGTTCACATTCACCCGACAACACATGTGAAAGGTTCTTTTCTACTCGGAGCCCTAACATCACATCACAGTTTGCCAAGCCCAAGTCCGCATCTAAAACGAGAACTCGCTGTCCTTGTTGGCCCATAGCGATGGCAGTATTGAGCGAGACATTGGTTTTACCCACCCCACCTTTACCACCGGTCACGGCTATTACTTTTACACCCTGGTTGCTATTTTGACTCATTCTACGCAGGCCACTTGCTTGATCTAAAACTGTGTTAATCATACATTCCTACTGACTCTGACGCTACAGGTACACGTCGAGAGTGCTGTGCTTTTATTCTTTTTAAATACAATTGCTCAGCCTTTTTTACTAGCTTTTGAGCATTTGCTACGCGAATGTCTTCTGGCACTCGCTGACCGTTGGTAAGATACCCTATTGGCAAGCGATTTTGAATCGCTATGCTAATTATCTCACCTAAACTTAGACTTTCATCAAGTTTTGTGAAAATACAGCCACTTAAATTTACTTTTTTGAAGTGTCTTACTGTTTCTTGTAACACATTCATCTGTGCTGTCGCACTCAACACTAAATAGCTACGAATATCTACTCTCGCGCTACGCATAAGTGTATTTAACTGTTCAGTTAAGCGCAAATCTCTTTGACTCATTCCCGCCGTATCTATTAATACTAGACGCTTATTGCGTAAATGATAAAGCACTTCTGCAAGTTCATTTGCATCTTTAACTTGTTTAACCGGACAACCGATGATTCTACCATAGGTAGCTAGTTGCTCGTAAGCGCCAATTCTATAGGTATCGGTGGTTATTAGCGCCACTTTATCTGCACCGTATTTTTGTGCGCCTAATGCCGCTAATTTTGCAACCGTTGTGGTTTTGCCAACACCTGTTGGACCAACCATTGCAAATACGCCACCTTGACGAAGAATATCATTGTTGGTGGTGTGCATTTGGTTAATTACCATATTCAACAGCGCGTCCCAAGCTTCTTTACGAGACACATCATCAGGGATAAAACATGCCATTTGCTCTGCAACGTCTTTGTCTATGCCCATTCCTTCCAGACGATCTACAAGGCACGCACGGGTTGGATCGCGACGAGCCATTTCTTGTTTCATTAGACCAGATACTTGATGTTCAAGTAATTGACGAATAGCGTTCATTTCTTCGCGCATTGCACTCATTTCGTCAGGCTTGGCATTTAACTCAGGTAAATCATCACCAAAACCGTTGTCTAATTCATCAGACTCGCTCCACTGCTGTGGTTGCTCAAATCCATCATCATCAAAGTCAAAAGATTGGCGACGAGCTTGCTGTGGCTTCGCTTGGTGCGCCGGCGCAGCAGTTTGTGTTTTACGTTGGCTGCTTAACATTTGCTCTGTATCAATCCCCGACTGGGAGAACATAGAAGCAAGTTCTGGTGAGCGAGGACGCGGCGCTTGACGCTCTAGCAATGCCGCTAAGCTATCGGCAACTTGCGCTTGTTTTGCTGGCTGTGCTTGGCGAGGCTCTGGACGGACAAAGCGGGTCGGAGCCTCGTTTGAGGCAGTCGCACGGGCAGCTGGAGCTTGCTTAACAGGTGCAGCAGCACGGTCATTATCAACTGCCGCGACGATTTCAACACCATCTGCTAACTTTTTGTTAGACATAATGACAGCATCTGCACCAAGCTCTTCTTTTACTTCATTTAAAGCCGTACGCATATCTTTTGCGAAGAAACGTTTAATTTTCATGTTACAGCCCCTTTATCCTCTATTGTCCAACCGAGCTCACTATCTTAATTTGTCTTTCTTCCGGCACTTCTTGATATGACATCACTCGAAGACCTGGAATTGTATGTTTAACAAATCGAGACAGTACACTTCTTAACATACCTGAGGTTAATAAGATGGACGGCTCCCCTAGCATTTCTTGGTTGTGATGTGCTTCTCTTAATGATTCTTGAAGCCTCTCAGCCAAGCCAGGTTCAATACCTGCCCCCTCATCACCTGCGTTCTGAAGTGACTGATGCAACATCTGTTCCAACTCAGGCGCCAATGTTATGACAGGAATCTCTTCTTCGCTTCCAACGGCATCTTGAACAATCAATCTGCGTAATGAAATTCTTACCGCAGCCGTTAATACATCAGGGTCTTGGCTACGTGGTCCGTACTCAACTAAGGTTTGTACAATCGAGCGCATATCTCGAATTGCAACGCCTTCATTAAGCAGATTTTGTAGTACTTTTACTACGGTAGTGAGTGGTAAAATATCAGGCACTAAGCCTTCAACTAATCTAGGGTGACTTTTCGCAAGCATGTCTAATAGATTTTGAACTTCTTCATGACCAAGCAATAGTGACGCATTATTCGTCAATAATTGACTAATGTGTGTTGCCACCACAGTTGCAGCATCTACTACTGTATAGCCAAGTGAATGCGCTTCATCTTTTTGATCTGGTTTAATCCATACTGCATCTAAGCCAAATGCAGGGTCTTTAGTCTCTATGCCTTTAATCGGCCCAAACACCTGCCCTGGGTTAATTGCGAGCTCATCGCCATGCTTCAACTCACCGGTTCCTGAGCCAACTCCCATTAAAGTAATATTGTATGCATTTGGATCTAATTCTAGGTTATCGCGAATATGTACCGGCGGTACTAAAAAGCCCAGTTCCTGAGATAGCTTTTTACGCACCCCTTTAATACGACTGAGAAGCTCCCCGCCTTGGGCTTGGTCAACTAGAGGGATTAGGCGATAACCTACCTCTAAACCAATCACATCAACAGGTTGTACATCATCCCAACCAAGCTCTTTTTGATCTTGTTGATGGCCTCCTTTGGTAGCAGGTCCTTTGGCAGCTTGTTCCGCCTTTTCGATTTCCGCCTTTTTCTTTTGCTGACTTGTGTAATAGGCTATATAGCCAAGTAATACACCTAACCCTAAGAAGGCAACATGTGGCATGCCAGGAACGAGTCCCATGGTGATCAAAATACCTGAAGCAATAGCCAGCGATTTTTCATTACCCAGTTGGTTTTTAAACTGATCGCCCATGTTGTGCGATTCATTTTGACGCGTTACGACAATTGCAGTACCAATTGAGAGTAAAAGAGAAGGAATTTGCGCGACCAGACCGTCACCAATCGTCAGCATGGTATAAACTTCCATCGCGTGACCAAAGCTTAAATCATGCTGGATCATCCCAACGAAAAGGCCACCTATTATATTAATAGCAAGGATCACGATACCTGCGATAGCATCACCTTTAACGAATTTACTTGCACCGTCCATTGAACCGTAAAAATCGGCTTCTCGAGTCACTTCTTCACGGCGAGCCCGGGCGTCATCTGCAGAGATAAAACCGGCATTTAAGTCCGCATCAATGGCCATTTGCTTACCTGGCATAGCATCAAGGGTGAAACGCGCAGACACCTCAGAAATACGGCCCGCACCTTTGGTAATTACGACAAAGTTAATAATAATAAGGATAAGGAATACAACTAAACCGACAGCGTAGTTGCCACCAATAACAACACTACCAAAGGCTTCGATCACCTTACCTGCCGCATCACCACCATTATGACCTTCAAGTAATACGACGCGAGTACTCGCTACGTTTAGTGCCAATCGCATGATAGTCGCGATCAGTAGTACCGCCGGAAACATACCAAATTCAAGTGGCTTCAAGGTATAAACAGTCACCAATAGCACCACAAGTGCCAATGCAATGTTGAAGGAAAATAGAATATCAAGCAAAAAAGGAGGTAGCGGCAGAATAACCATGCCAAGTGCTGCAAGCACCAACAATGGAGTACCCACACCTTTAGCATATTCTTTTTTATCTCGATTGAGTTGTTGTAAAACCGCTTTAAATTCCATAACTTAACACAAGCAAAAAATTGACACATAGCAACAAATGCAATATGCGTTCCAATTAATAGCTTATTTTTATAAGAGCAATTTTAGTGCTTCAAGTCGTCTGGGATTGGTAAATCTCGAGTAAGTGCAACGGGTCTTTTCCCTTTGCCCTTTTGAAAACGATTTAGCTGAAATACATAGGCAAGTACCTGTGCAACCGCGGTAAACAATTGTTCAGGGATTTGATCACCGACTTCGGTTGTATGATAAAGTGAACGAGTCAATACAGGTGACTCCACAATCGGTACTTCATTTCCTTTGGCTATTTTTCTAATTTGCATCGCAAGCTCATCAACCCCTTTTGCAATAACAATAGGCGCCCCCGCTCGTTCAGTATCGTATTTAAGCGCAACCGAATAGTGAGTGGGGTTAGTCACAACAACATCGGCATCGGGTACATCTTGCATCATACGTCGTTGCGACATTTCTCTTTGCGTGCGGCGGATCCGCGCTTTTATTTGCGGATCACCTTCTGAGTTTTTATATTCATCCTTGACTTCCTGTAGCGTCATTTTAAGCTGTTTATGGTGATTGTAGCTTTGATAAGGGGCATCAATCGCTGAAATAATGATCATGGTGCAACTAAGTGCTAAGAACATCCACGCAATGATTTCTAACGCATGCTCTATACTCGATGGGATTTGTTCAATACTCAAGTGCAATATTTCATTAAAATACATATTGATAAGCAAGATTGCAAAACCTGCTACCAATACAAACTTAAGAACTGACTTCAATAACTCAATGGCCGCTTGTGGGCCCAACATTCGCTTCAGTCCCTTCATAGGTGACATTTTACTTGCTTTAGGTGCGGCCGCTTGCCAAGAAAAGTTAAAGCCACCGAGTAACGTATTCCCCACTATTCCAGCAATTGCGATAATAAAAACGAACATAGCCATTGGGAATAACAGCTCAGCGCCAATATCCCCCCACACAGCAAACATTTTGGTTGTATCGTAGGTTTCATTGCGATTAAGCGACAACATTCGCCCCATCACGTTGTAAAGCGCCTTCCCTATACCAGGACCATACATCAGTAAAGCGATAGCAGAAAACAACAAGACAAACGTAGTCCCCAACTCCTTTGAACGGGCTACCTGGCCTTTACTCCTCGCATCACTTATCTTCTTGGAGGTGGGTTCTTCGGTGCGTTCTTGACCTGAATCTTCTGCCATTTCAAACTCCTAAACCGTACAACCAATTAGATCGCACATCAGCTCCGTCATTTTGAGCCATTGAAACTCAAATTGTGCTAAGAAGTTACCCAGTGTCGCCCAAATAATGGTAAGACCTGCAACCAGCGTAAAAGCAAACCCTACAGAGAAAATATTCATCTGAGGTGCAGCTCTGGTCATGATCCCAAACGAGATATTGATAACCAACATTGCCGTTAATGGAGCTAATGCAAGAGCCAGTGCCGTAGAAAACATCCAGCCCCCCCAATTAACGATTCTCCAAAAATTATCTACCACCCACCAATTACCTGCTATGGGAAAGCTTTCGAAGCTATACACTACCATTTGTATCATCATCAGGTGACCGTTATAAACAAAAAACAGTAATGTCGCTAATATTAAATAGAACTGACCAACTGCTGGGACACTTAATCCATTGGCAGGGTCAACAACAGATGCGAAACCAAGACCTGTTTGCATAGCAAGGATTTGACCCGCAATGATAAAAGTATTTAAAAGCAATAGAGAGCCAAAACCAATTGCGACTCCGGTCATCATTTCTTGAATAACAACCAAAATCATCGAAAAGGAGAACAAATCGGTAAATTCTGATTTGGGCAAAACGGGCACCACGGCGAAAGTAACAACCACAGCGAGCGCAAACTTAATTCGAGCCGGCACACTTTGTGCCCCAAGCCCCGCCATTACCATTATCATTGAGCTTATCCGCACCAGTGGAAGTAAAAAATCACTTAGCCACTGCATGATTACCGCAAAGGTGAACTCCATGGCTAACCTGCGATTTCAGGAATTCGCATAACCACGAGGTTAAAATAGTCCATCAGTTCTTGAGTTAACCAATGGCCACCAAAAATAAGGGCCAGAATCGTGATAATTAAACGCGGTAAAAAGCTTAATGTTTGCTCGTTAATTGATGTTGCAGCTTGAAACACAGCAACAACTAAACCAACTAGAAGCCCAGGTACTACAATCGCCGCCACCAGCTTGATGACTAAAAACAATGCATCACTTAAGATATCGACAAAGACTTCTGGTTCCACATTACACCCCCAATCCGAAGCTTCTGGCCAGTGTCCCCATGACCAAACTCCAACCGTCGACGAGCACAAAAAGCATAATCTTAAACGGCAAGGAAACTATCATTGGCGATAACATCATCATACCCATGGCCATCAAGACACTGGCTACAACTAAGTCGACTATCAAAAATGGAATAAAGAACATAAAGCCGATAATAAAAGCCGTTTGCAGCTCAGATGTAACGAAGGCCGGAATAATAACGATAAACGGCGTATCCTCAGGGCTATCAAGCTTGTCATAGCCCGCTATTTTAGCAAAGGTTTCCAGGTCTTTAATTCGGGTTTGTGACAACATGAAAGCTTTCATGGGTTCTTTGGCACGTTCAAGTGCTTGGATTGATGTGATTTCTTCTTTTATATATGGCTGCACCGCTTCATCATTTATCTGCGAAAATATAGGTGCCATTATAAATAGCGTCAAAAACAACGATAAACCGAGTAAAATTTGATTCGATGGCGATTGCTGTAGACCAATCGCTTGTCTCAAAATCGCAAGTACAACAATTATTCGAGTAAACGAAGTCATCATGATAACAGCGGCTGGAATAAAACTCAGCGCCGTCATAATGGCGAGCACTTGAAGTGTCACTGAGTACTCTTGCGAGCCATCAGGGTTTGTTGTAACGTTTATTGCTTCTATCCCTTCTGCAGAAGCTACCCCAGAAAACAGTAATAAACAGAGTATCAGCAATCTAGTCATGGCTTTTCTTATTTTGGTTATTGGCTACTTGCCCTTTTCCCGTTAAAAACTTTTGTAGCTCATTTGCAAATGGCGTTCGGCTAACATCATCCAGTGGTGTTTCTAGCTGATATAAATAATTGATATTATTTGGTGTTACTCCGAGTAAATGCTGTTTATCATCCAACTCTACAACCAGCAAGCGTTCTTTCGTACCGAGCGATATACTGCGGATCACCTTAAAGTCCTTTTGGTTTACGATGTTGGGATTTAAACGCTTCAGCACAAATGCTAACCCCAGAATAAGTACGATCACCAACACCAAGGACAATCCCATGGAGAGTAGTTCCGAGCTTAACCCCGCAGTACCTGCCCCTACAGAAGACTTAGGTACTACTCCTGAAGTCGTTGCAACGGCAGCACTCGCGTATGAAGCGGAGCCACACAAAGCTACACACCAACCCCAGCGCATTAACGTAGCTTTTTAATACGCTCAACCTGACTAATAACGTCCGTTAAGCGAATACCAAACTTGTCGTTTACTACAACTACTTCACCGTGTGCAATCAACGTACCGTTAACAAGTACATCTAGTGGTTCACCAGCTACTCGATCCAGCTCAACAACAGAGCCCTGATTTAGCTGTAATAAGTTACGAATATTAATTTTAGAGCGGCCAACTTCCATCGAAATGGTAACTGGAATGTCTAAAATGGTATCGAGTTTACGTTTTTCATCTGACGATAATGCAGGCGCTGAATCTTTGAGTTCATCTAACTCTGCAACTTCTGGCTCACTGCCACCTTCGGCACCTTCGGCTTCAGCTAGTGCTGCCGCCCATTCGTCCATAGTATCTTGATCATCGCTCATTGGATTACTACCTGATTAAGTTAATTTGTTGTCCATAATTAGTCTCATGACGTTGCTTATACAACCTCACGACTACCAATCTAAATCCACACCTTCGGAAAGATGCAGATCTTCTTCTAATTCTGCCAGCTCAGCATCTGAATCGAGTTTTTTACCACCTTTGGTAAACACATGAAGCTCAGACTTCACTGATTCTGGCCGTTTAATTTTTTCACTGATCTGTAAAGCAACATTGTCACGAGAACGACCCATTTTAGCTCTGAAGGTTGGCAGCTCTTCTACAAATACGGTGACATGCTCTGGCATTTCCACAGGAATAACATCACCAGCTTGAAGTTTCATTATTTGCTCAAGTGATAAGTCAACTTCCAGTAACTGGGAAGAAATCTCAACTTCAACATCCATAATCTCATCACGAAGCGCTTTACTCCAACGCAGATCGGTATCTTCAGTATCTGATTGAACACCGGCATCGAGTAACTCTCGAATAGGTTCCAACATAGAGTAAGGCAATGAAATATGGAAATCGCCCCCTCCACCATCTAATTCAATATGAAAAGAGCTAATCACTACCACTTCAGTTGGCGATACAATATTCGCCATCGCGGGGTTAACCTCGGAGTCAAGATATTCAAACGACACATCCATAACCGGTGCCCAGGCTTCTTTATAATCTTCAAAGATGATCTTAAGTAGCATCTGTACGATACGACGTTCTGTTGGTGTAAACTCACGCCCCTCGATCTTGGCATGATAACGACCATCTCCACCAAAAAAGTTGTCTACAAGGATAAAAACCAACCGGGCTTCCATGGTTATCAGGCCAGTACCTTTTAGTGGCCTAAAGCGCACCATATTCAAGCTGGTAGGAACGAATAGAGTATGAATATACTCGCCAAACTTAAGCATTTGCACACCATTGATAGACACTTCAGCGGTGCGGCGCATCATGTTGAAAAGGCTTATCCGCATATGGCGGGCAAATCGTTCATTAACGATTTCAAGCGTCGGCATCCGCCCACGCACAATCCTATCTTGAGACGAAAAGTCATACTGTAAGGCACCAGCGCCTTCGCCGTCACCACTATCACCGATTTCGTCTTCTTCGACTTCATCTACACCATGGAGTAGCGCATCAATTTCGTCTTGGGATAATAAATCGCTCACAAATACTACCTTATTGCATTACAAAGCCAGTAAACAACACACGCTCGATTACTTTGCTACCTTCAACCCCTTCCATCGCAGCTTGGACTTTATCTAGCGCCGTTAAGCGCAAAGTTTCTTTACCTGCACTTGTGCTTAACTCATCAGCGGTAGTCGTTGAAAACACGCTAAGTAAAGTACCTTCAATCAAGGGAATATGCTTCTTTGCTACTTCTTCATTAACATCACCGCGAACCAGCAGCTGAACTTTAATTTGCACAATTCTATCGCGACTTGCACCAGGTACATTGAAAACAAAGGGACGGGGCATGGCAACGTACAGTGCACTCCCCATTTGCGCAGCGCTACCTTGCTCCGCTTTAACTTCGCTTGCTGTCGTTTCTTCTGCTAAGGATTCTTCTGGCGCATCTGAGCCTGAAAATAAGAAAAATCCTGCGACACCGCCGAGCACCAATACCGCAGCGACAATAATGATAATCAGCTTTTTCTTGGAACCACCCGTTTCTTCTATTTCTAAGTCGGTTTCTTCAGCCATAGCAAGCCCTTATGATCTTTATTAATTACAATAATAGCAGGTGTTAGGCATAGTAATCTATTGCAGAATCAGTATTTCTCTTTTGTGATGGTTGTGGATTGTCAGAAACCCCCGATTCATCACCTAGAGTTTGCTGTCCACTCGTATTGCCACCAGCAGTTTGCGACTCTGATTCAGTATTTCCACCTTGCTGATGTGATATTTGGCTGTCACCCAGTTCAATACCCTGCTCAGCTAACATTTCTCTTAGTCTTGGCAGTGATTGCTCTAGCAATTCTTTAGCTTGCTGATTTTGCACCACAATATTCACTTGAGCCTGCTCTGCATCGCTTTTTATTCGAATTTGCATCGCCCCAAGCTCTGGCGGGTCTAAGCGAATCTCAGCTTCCTTATTGTTAAGGTTAAGCATCAACCCTACCCGTTGATGCAGCTCTTTAGCGGCATCTTGACGTGCTATGTTAATCGCCTGTTGAAGATTAGCATCTGTCGCTTGCTTTGTCTGTGTTGTGCTTTGGTTTGTTGGCTGAGACTGTTGAATTTGCTGAACTTCTTTCAGTGTTTGGTTTAGTGAGCTAGTGTCTTGCGATATACTTACAGGACTTGCTTCAGGCTTAACTTGATTTGGTATCGCTGCTGCAGTATTAGCCGATTGACGCTCATTTTTAACCGCCTCTTTCGCGATGCTTGCTTCCGCTTGCATCAGCTTACTATTTTCTTTATCAACTACCTTTTCACTTATTTGCTTTTCTAAGTTCTGTTTTTCTGAACTTTGCTTCTCTACTGCTAACTTTTCATCGCTAGTCAATTTATTCACAGCTATATTTTTTTCAGCACGTTCACCCTCTTTAACTACCACGGCCTGCTGCTCACTATTGTTAGGCTTTTCTTGCGCGCTATTTACATTAAAAGACGCTTGGGTAGTATCTTTAACATCCGTAGCAGCTTCTTGCGGGGTGTTTGTTGAAGTTTGTGTTACGACAGAGGATGGCACAAATGCTTTAAATTGCTGTACATTTTCGATATCAACACCTTTACCAATTAATTGAGCTACGGCTTTTTGTACACTTGGTGACGCATCATAAATATCCAGCTTACCAGCCATCACGGCTTTTAATTCTTGTTGTTGCTGTACGGTCAACTTTTCTACCATGGTTTGCACATCTGTAGTGTTTTTTGTACTTACTGCGTTTTTGTCTTTCGCGGTTTGTGTACTCGCCTCAGAAATGATTTGCTTTGTTTCTGATTGCTTAGCTTCAGATGAGGAAACAGATTGAGCAAGCTCTGATTTCTTAGCGGCTAAGAGTTCTTTCTGTTGCGCGGTTTCAGACTCACTTTCAACTTGAGACTCGACTGGCTTATTAGCGCTTGGATCCCGTTTTTCTATGTTTGTATTGGTAACCAAGGCTTGAGTGCTAGTATCCTTTTGCAACTTAGGCTGTAATGTTTGTTCTTTAGCTTCTGAACTGTCATTCAATAACGAAGGTTTAGCAACCTCACCTTCTGAGTCTTGGCTGTCCAAAGAAGTTGCCTGCTGTAATAACGAGGTTGTCTTAGTGCCGGCGTTTTCAGTTTGGCCTTTCCCCCCTCGAATGAGTGGACTGGCTTCGTCTTGTAGCTGCTCCTGAGATAGTGCGCTATCGCTAGATACAACCTCTTCATCAGCCGCAGAAGCATTGCCCAATGCTTCTTTGACTGATTGCGCAATTGCTGTTGGGGTTTGGCTCAATGAAGTACTCTGCTGTTTTGCAGCGTTGATCTGAGCATATAAGTCATTATCCGGGGGATCAGGAAGCGGTTTGTCCGCAACTACCTGACCTTTGTCTGTGTAGCTAACAGTAGAAGTTGGTACTTCCCCTTGCAGCTTAGAAGAAGAGGCTTGTGCTTTACTATCAGACTGCGGAGCATCATCTGATGCGACTTCGCTATCTATTGGCGTATCCAGATCTGAGGTTACTGGATCTGCAGATTCTATTACCTGCTTGCTTGCACTCTCTTGTTCCGCTAACTCAGCCATTAAAGCACTAAACCCAGAGCCCCCCTCAGAACCCTCAGCATCCATATCTTGGGATTTTTCTTTAATATCAACCTCGTTACTGCCTCGTTGCAGCATGGATGCAAGCATTAGATTCATCTTAAAGCTACCTCATAAAGTGGCAATGTCCTGCCGTTGTAATACACCGTTAAAAACCAACACTATGAATATTAGTGACTTTTACGAGTGAACTACCTAAATAATAAAACGCTAATTATTACGAAGCATATTTCGAGCCAACTTACCAAGCACGCTCTCTTCGTACAAACTGATTCGTTGCAAACTCATCAAGCATCTTTTGCTCTGCTTTGGCAAGACGAGTTTGCTTCGCGAGGGCTTGCTTCTCGATAAGCTTTTCAATTGCCTTCGTTTTAGCCTGCTGTGCTAGCCATAGCTTGCGGCGTTGTTCAACCACCTGCTTGGCTGTGTTGACCGTTTTTGCTTGCTGATCAATAGCCTGCTCAATCTTATTAATAAAGTTATGGTATTGATTGAAACCGCCACTAGACAGACCAACTTGTGCTTTACTATGAAGCTGCATGCTGTATTCCAGACGGAAATCGTTTAGTCCCGATAACCGTTGTTGGTTTGTTGCTAAGTGCTGCTGCGCTTGAACAAAATTCGCTCGAAGGCTATCTTCTTTGTCTTTTTCTAGCTTAAGCAATAAAGTCAGTTTGTTATTTGCCATTATGCTTGTCCTAGTAGCTTAGCGAGGCCTTGTAAACACTCGTCATAATTGATCACGTCTTTCATGCCTTGCTGAAGGAAGTTATTCACAGCAGGCATCATGTTTATCGCCTGATCTAGCATCTGGTCACTGCCGCGTTGATAAGCACCTAAGGTGATCATGTCTTTATTTTGCTGGTACATTGAATAGACTTGCTTGAGCACTCTGGCTTGCTGCATGTGTGCCTCTGATACCACTTGCGGCATGACTCGACTAATGGACTTTTCAATATCTATCGCTGGGTAATGACCACTATCGGCAAGCTCTCGTGATAACACAATATGACCATCCAAAATAGCTCGCGCGGCATCGGCAATAGGGTCTTGCATATCATCACCTTCACTCAATACCGTAAAAAATGCGGTAATTGAGCCTTGTCCCTCACCACCATTACCTGCGCGCTCAACCAACGCTGGGAGCTTTGCAAACACGGAAGGCGGATACCCTTTTGTGGCTGGCGGCTCGCCTACAGCAAGCGCTATCTCACGTTGTGCCATGGCATAGCGCGTCACCGAATCCAGTAACAACAGTACATTTAACCCTTGATCGCGAAAATACTCCGCAATAGTCACAGCACTCTCACAGCCTTTTAAGCGCATCAGCGGTGAGGCATCGGCGGGAGCGGCAACCACTACGGAGCGGCGTCTACCCTCGACTCCCAAAATCTCATCGATAAATTCTTTCACCTCACGACCGCGCTCACCGACCAAGCCAACGACAATAACATCCGCTTCACTGCCTCGTGTCATCATGCCAAGCAGTACCGATTTACCCACACCACTCCCTGCAAACAGCCCCATACGTTGGCCTTGACCCACTGTCACGATCGAATTTATCGCACGCACGCCTACATCCATTGGTGAGTCGATTGGACGCCTTGCAAGTGGGTTGATTTGCGCTGCGGCAAATTTCAGGTGTTTCTCAGCGTCAATGGCACCAAGGCCATCTAGTGGCCTACCAAGTCCGTCAACCACGCGGCCAAGTAGACCCATTCCGACAGGTAATCCAGCATCCTTAACTTTTGGGATCACTCGCGCTCCAGGAAGGACGCCTGTAATATGGTCGTTTGGCATAAGATAAAGCGTTTCTTGATTGAAACCGATAACTTCTGCATCAATAAAACCGCCCAGCGTCTCGATTTTACATTGACTGCCGACGGGAGCACTTAGCCCCCTAGCTTCAAGGGTGAGGCCAACCACACGGGTGAGGCTGCCAGCAACCGCAACCCCATATGGTTTGATAAATTTCTGATACTTACTGATGCGCTCGCTCATAGCAGCAGATGTCGACATGTTCGCAATTACCTTAGGAAGGCATCGTTATCTTGATTTGATTGCTTCGCTTATCTTGATAACAGTGCAGTATTATTGGTTTATACCGCTATCCTGCAAAAATGATTCCAACACTTCGCTAATACGGTTTTTAAGCGTCATATCAATGGATGACTGTGGTGTTTTCACCTCGCAGCCACCTCTGTCCAACGTCGGCTCTGGAAGTAACTGCCAATGCTGTGATTGTATATGTTCCTCGCCGTACATGGCTTGCACTAAAGCTAAATCTTCGGGGTGCAAATGGATGCGTACTGATTGATCTTTGACAGGCAGCGCGTCCATCGCTTTTTTCAACGCGTTTAAAATGAGCTCAGGCGTGGTCTTGAGCTCTTTAAAAATAACCTGCTCTGCCAATAAATTGACGAGTACAACCAGCTGCTTTTCACACTCATCATCAACCTTTTTCAGTGGCGTTTGCATGCCATCTAAAATAGTGGATAGCGCTTTCATCCTTTCTTCAATGAGAGGTTGTGCTTCCTCAAGCCCCTTTTCTTTACCTATTTCTACGCCTTCTTTATAACCGGCTTCTTTACCTTCAGAAACTCCTTTGTCAAAGCCTTCAATATAGCCTTGTTCGTGGCCTTGCTTTATTCCTTCGTCGTAGGCATCCTGACGGATCTGCTCTAATTCTTCAATGGTCAAAGTAGGGAATTCAGGCTCTTGCGGCTCAGGTTCTGCGCTCACCTCTCTCTTAGTATACAACTCTTCCAACGGCGTACCGAAGGCCGTAGAACGACCTCGGTATTTTTCGGGCTTATCCGTAACATCTGGAATGGGCCAGTTTTCTAATAACTCATCCAGTGCTTCGGTGCTGACTGGGCGGCCTTTATACAACTTTTTATCGACCATGGTTTATAGGAACTCCTCACCACCGCCGCCACCAAGCATAATTTCACCTGAGTCAGCCAAACGTCTAGCCGTTGCCAGAATCTCTTTTTGTGCAGCTTCGACTTCACTGATCCGCACTGGAGGCATAGCCTCAAGGTCATCTTGCATCATCTCAGCAGCACGTTTGGACATATTCTTCATAATCTTTTCTTTTAAAGATTCGTCCGCGCCTTTAATTGCTTTCATCAGTACGTCTTGCTGCACTTCACGCAGTATGGCTTGGATCCCTCTGTCTTCTACATCCATCAAGTTTTCAAACACGAACATGAGGTCTTGAATTTGTTGCGACATTTCTTCGTCATGTTCTCGGATTGAATCCATCAACTGGCCTTCGACATTGGTGTCTAGGTAGTTCATGATATCCGCAGCGGCTTTTAAGCCACCCATCTTCGCCGCTTGTGCACCAGCTTGACCTGCGAACTGTTTCTCCATGATCTCGTTGAGTTCTTGTAGTGCCGCCGGTTGTACTTCTTCTAAGTTTGCAATACGCATAGTTAAATCTAAGCGTACTTTCTCAGGAAACTGAGACAAAATTTCGGCGGATTGCTCAGGCTCGAGATAAGACAATACAATCGTTTGGATCTGCGGGTGCTCGTTGCGGATAATATTGGCAACTTGCTTCGAGTCCATCCACTTCAACGAATCCAACCCTTTTGCACCAGAGCCCATAACGATTTGGTCAATAAGGCTTGCCGCTTTGTCTTCACCAAGTGCTGCGGTTAGCGCCTTCTTAATAAAATCTTCCGATTGGAAACCAATTGTACTAAAACTTTGAATTTGTTCGATAAACAAATTGTGCACAGCTGCAATTTTAGCCTGAGATAGGTCATCCATGGAGGCCATCGCCATACCGACCTTTTGCACTTGCTTCGGCTCTAAGTGTTTCAAAATCTGAGCCGCATCTTCTTCAGTCAAACTAAGCAGTAAGATGGCAGCCTTGTCGACGCCATCTAGCTTGTCAACGTCAAAGGCTGCGGGCAATTGTTTTTGTTCTTGATCAGTCATCTTCTGTCAACCACGCTTTCACAACTTGTGATGAGAGTTCTGGTTCGTTAGCAACTAAGGCACGTACTGCTTTGAGTAAGTCCTCGTCGCCATGTAAGTCTGGCAATTGTAATCTACCGTCAGAAGAGAAGCCAACCGCAGACTCATCGAATTCGTTATTTAGCATATCGAGTGTACTGTCACCTAAATCTACACCACTGGTCAACGCATCTTCATCAAAATCTTCAAGCGTATCATCTGGGTAAATTAGACGCTTAAGCATAGGTCTTACTACCGCTAAGATTAGCACAATGATCACTAAGGTACCTGCTGCAAGACGGATTGTCTTTTGGAACCAATCTTGCTCCCAAAGTGGTATCTCTTGCATTTCAGTGAGGTCTTCACGCACGAATGGCACAGTCACTACCTCTAGTGCATCACCTCGCTGCATATCAAAGCCCACACCACCTTGTAGCAAACGACGGATGTTATTTAGCTCTTCTTGCGTACGCGGCGCCATTGCCATGTTACCTTCAGCATCAGGTTTTGCGAGGTAGTCAACGGCCACACTCACACTGATCCGGCGAATAACACCTGTTTGCTGACGTTTATGGCTAATAGTGGTGTCTAATTCATAGTTACGGGTTGCTTCTTTTTGATTACTGCTTGGTGTTGCACTTTGACCATTGCCGCCTTGCCCAGCAACCTCTGGGATATTTGAGTTCACTGGAGGCTGATTAGTCAGCGCACCCGGAATACCGACAGCTAAACCACCAATATTATTTTCTTCATACGTTGTTTCGCTGCGAACCGCAGGTAAATCTGGGTTATAACGTTTTTGCGTTTCTTCAACTGCGCTGAAGTCCATCGTTAAGTCGACCTGCGCGGTAAAGTTACCAAGACCTACAGTTGGGATCAGGATGCTATCAATTTTTTCTAGATATTCTTGTTCACGCTTACGTTCGATTTCATACTCTTTTCTCGAGCGCGCAGCTAAAGAGTCTTGAGAACCAGAGTTGAGTAGACGACCGTTTTGATCGGTGACAGTCACGCGTGAAGGCTCTAGGCCTTGTACCGCTGATGCCACAATGTCTACGATTGAATCAACTTCTTCGCCGCCAAGCGTTTTGCCACGTTTAAGGGTAATAACTACGGTTGCAGAGGGCTTTTTCTCGCGACGTGCAAAGACGTTTTCTTTTGGAATTGCAAGTAACACTTTTGCACGATTTACGTCTTGTAACTCTTCAATTGTTCTCGCAAGTTGTTGCTCACGGCTATGTTTTAAGCGCTCTCTTTCAAGACGTTGGCTAACACCAAAACCCATATCTTGCATCAGAATATCAGTGCCAGAACTCGGAGACTGGGTAAAACCGTCACGCGCCATGCGTAGTTTTATGTCTTGATAGTCCGACTCAGCGACTAAAATGATATTACCATCTAATTGGTATTCAATTTTCTGTTGGTCTAAAAAGTCTAACGTTTCGACGAGTTCTTCTGTTGGGTATTTACCAAGTGGGCGCATATCTGGTTGGCGCGCCCAAATGATAATAAAGATTGCGATTGCTAAACAAATAGCAAGGGCAATAACCAGAGTAACCTGGCGCAACATATCAACACCGCTTAGCGCACTGAAGTAGCCTGATTTTTGCTCTTGTTGCTCATCCGATCCGCTGTCATTATTCAGCGCTGCATCGGAAAGCGTAAGATCTGTTGATTGATTAGTAGCCACGATTACTCTCCACAGTCACTCAATTAAACTGGCATGCTCATGATTTCTTTATAGGCCTCAACAAGTTTATTACGAACTTGCACTGTTGCCTCAAAAGCGACCGACGATTTTTGTTTCGCTATCATGGCTTCTGCTAGAGAAACGCTTCTGTCACCCATTTCAACAGCGGTGACTTTTTGTTTCGCTTCTTGTTGTAAGCCATGAACCGTATTAAGTGCGTCTGAGAGTAAATCGCCAAACTGAGCCGACGAAGATGCCGCCGTCTTAACCGGCTGCACTGATGGCTGTGTGTTTCTCGTCGCTTCTGCAGCCATTGCCTGCATTTCTTGAAATAGCGCTGATGATTGTACTTTCATGATGCTTTACTCAAAATAACTCTTAGTTACCTGTAATAAAGCAGAAAACGTGCCAACTTAAAATCGTTAATTTTCAGTATGTTGAAATATTTTTAGCATGTCGAAAAATTGGCAGTGCATAGAAGTGAAAACTAGGCGCCTAAGATCTGCTGATCTTTATAGGCACCTAATTAAATTCGAATTAACAGATAAAGCTTAACCTGAGGTTTGGATAAGCAATGAGCTAACTCATTGTTTTTAAGCTCAGCTAACTTAGGTTAAGCGGGTAGTGCAATCCCTAAATCTCGCATTTTTGCCAGCTTATAGCGAAGTGTGCGAGGACTCATACCTAACACCTCCGCCACCTCTTTACGTTTACCATTAAACTTTGCTAGCGTATCTAAAATAATTTGGTGTTCTTTATCCTGTAACTCATCTTTATAGCTAATGATTTCATCCTCACCTTGAGAGCGCTCCATTAAAGCTGATGCTTCATGATTTACAAGTGGTGCAGACTCAATCAAAGCCATCGGTGAGAAATTTTCGATAAAAATATCATCTTCTTGAATTTCATTACCTTGGAACAAAATCAGGGCACGTTGAATAACGTTGTCTAGCTCTCTTACGTTTCCAGGCCAACTGTGTGAACTGAGCTTGCGCTTTGCACCGCTGCTTAATATAGGTGTTGGCTTGCCTGCTTTTTGCGTATGTCTTACCAACAAATGCTCGGCTAACACTGCGATATCACCCGCTCTGTCCTTCAGTGGCAACCACTCTAGTGGGAAAACATTGAGGCGATAATATAAATCTTCTCTAAATACCCCATCCTCCACCGCTTCTTTTAAATCGCGGTTACTGGTTGCCAACACTCTGACGTCCAGTGAAATGGTTTTTCTGCTACCTAAACGCTCTACCTCGCGCTCTTGTAACACGCGAAGTAATTTTGCTTGTAATCCCAAATCCATCTCTGTGATCTCATCAAGCAAAATCGTTCCCTTTTGTGCTTGCTCAAATTTTCCAGGACACGCCTGAATGGCACCTGTAAATGCCCCCTTTTCGTAACCAAACAGGGTCGCTTCGAGCATATTTTCTGGGATTGCAGCGCAGTTAATTGCGATAAAGGGCTCATCTGCTCTGTCGGATTTATCGTGAATATAGCGAGCCAACACTTCTTTACCTGAACCGCTCGGTCCAAGTACCATAACGCTGGCATCCGACTTAGCTACTTTTGCAGCCAGTTCAAGTAGTTTAATACTCTTTGGATCGGCAACAATGGGGCCGTCTGTCTCTTTTTCCTTCTCAGGTAGATAACGTCCAACCATATTGAGCAATACTTCAGGCGCAAATGGCTTAGCCATATAGTCGATGGCACCCAATCTCATCGCTTCAACCGCATCATCAATGGTCGCGTATGCTGTCATCATCAATACCGGTAATTCGGGATAGTTGAGTTTAATGGTCTTTAACAAGTCAAGCCCACTCATGGCACCCATTTGCACGTCACTCACAACCAAAGAAAAGGCTTCTTGCTTTAGCAATAAAACGGCTTGTTCCGCACAACTTGCTTCTACGCACTCGATATTTGAAAGCTGCAATGTATCAATGAGTGCTTCTCTTAAACCAGCATCATCTTCAACAACTAAAACTCTGTTACTCATAGTTCCTCCGCCTCAATTAGTGGTAGTACCAAACTAAAACGTGCGCCCTTACCTTCAACATTGTCTGCCTGCGCAAATCCTTTGTGCGCGTTAGCGACCGAATTAACCACCGCAAGTCCTAGCCCAGTCCCCTGCGACTTAGTTGTAAAAAATGGTTCAAACAACTTGTCTACTAAGGTTTCATCGATGCCAGGTCCATTATCAACAACTGAGATACGTACATACTCGCCACACGGCTCGCGCTCTGCATTAAGTTCAATGTGTGCCGCACTGCCAATTATTTGAATACTGTTGTGGATCAGGTTTTGGATCGCACTTGCAAGCGCAGTACGATTACCTAATATTTCGATATCTGGCTCGGGTAAAAATGCTTCCAACTTTGCTTGGTTAAGCTCAACCATAGCGTCAGCACCCGCTTTGACTTCACTCAATAACTGTTGCATTGACACTCGCTCAACCACTTGTTGTTCACCGCTTTTAGCAAACAGCAGCATGTCATTAACTTGGCTTTCTAAGTCTTTTAACCGAGACATCAACTTATCGTGAAACTTTTCTCGAGAAGCCGAAGGAAGATTAGCCGCACCTAGATTTGCACCATATAACATCGCAGCCGATAACGGCGTACGCACTTGATGCGCCAATGAAGCAACCATTTTTCCCAACGCACTTAACCTTTGCATATGCGCAACACGACTTTGGAGTCGGCGCGTTTCGGTAAGATCTGTCATCAAAATGAGTTGCCCAGGTTCCGGTGTTAGCGCGGTTATATCTAACTTAATTCTTCTGCCATCTTTAAGAGAGACTTCATGACCATCGTCCTGCTGTGGTCGAAATGAACGCTGAATAACGCTAAACCACTTTTCACCTTCGAGTGGTTCACCCAACATATCCATCGCGATTTGATTCGCCTTGGCAATCATACCTTGACCATCAAGTACCACAACACCTGCAGGCATAGTATCAACTAGATGACTTAACCAACTCGCCTGCTGTCTAAGGTCGCTCAATTCACCAACGTAGGCTTCTTGCAGCAAACAGGGATTGTAGCGATTCGTCGTTGGTACAAATTGTGGATTAATAACATGTGCTAATGCCATTTTTCCGCTCTCTTAAAAATAAACTCAATGGATAAAAGCAAAAAACGATCCAACTTTATATTTGATATAAAACATAGAGTTACAGAACACTTAACAATATCAATTTATTGACACTGTTTTTATATACAGCATTATGCTAGAGTTTTTGAAAGCCAAATGTGAAGCCGCAATGAGTAGTTGGCGTAGTAAATCATTTAGCTTATTCATATTCACAATTAGATAGAAGAGAGCCAACAATGACAATACGATGCGGCTGGGTGGACGAGAGCAAACCCGATTATGTTGAGTACCATGATAAGGAATGGGGAAGACCTGTACTGGATGACCAGAGCTTGTTTGAGTTTATCACATTGGAATCTGCGCAAGCTGGCTTAAGCTGGTATACCATTTTAAAAAAACGTGAAGGCTATAGAAAAGCATTCCACGATTTTGATGTACATAAAGTGAGCCAGATGACAGAGCAAGATATCGAGCAGCTATTAGCATTTGACGGAATTATCAGAAACCGCGCAAAAATCGCAGCAACGATAAACAACGCTAAGCGATTTATTGAAATTCAGCAAGAGTTTGGCAGCTTTGCAAAATACCAGTGGCAATTTGTTAATTACAAGCCTGTTATCAACCCCATGCGTGACAAACACGATGCCGTTGCCACCACTGAACTCAGCGACAAATTTGCCAAGGACTTAAAAAAACGTGGGTTTAAGTTTTTAGGCTCAACGACCGTGTATGCGCATATGCAAGCTTGCGGCATGGTTAACGACCATGCCGATAACTGTTTTTGCAAACAAACCATTATTGCCAGTTATCAAGACTTGGATTTTACTCGACTTTAAACAATAAAGTACAAGGCCGCATATTAAGCGGCCTTGCTGAGTTGATTAGGTAACCTGAACTTGGAATAACAACTTGTTCTCTAGCAGCTGTTATCCCTTACTACTGCGTTAAATTTGCTTGCAATAGGCCAGCTATTGACGCACAAATTTGCCTTGTATTAAGAAATAACTTCTGGCTAGAGTGATACTTCGCTTTTGAATTTAGTGATTTTAGTAGATTAACTTACTTCTTATCCCGAGTTCAGGTTAGGTAGTAATTGATGAACTATCAGTCACGATTGAGATTATACTTTTTCATCTTCTCAACTAATGTTGTACGGCGAACGCCCAAGATTTCAGCCGCTCGAGCAACCACATAATCGTAGCGCTCTAAAGCTTGAGTGATCAAATCAATTTCAAGCTCTGCTAAATATTCTTTTAACTCTATCCCCTCGTCCGGCAGTAAGCCAACATTCGGTGCTTGCGGCGCAAAATCTTCCGCGACCATGTCTTCTTCGTCGTCACTAAAACCATCGCTAAATAGTTCGTTGAACGCATCTTTTTCTAATAGTTCTTCTGGATATTCAGGCTCAAACGCTTCGACTTCT
This sequence comes from Pseudoalteromonas sp. NC201, assembly GCF_002850255.1. Lineage (NCBI taxonomy): Bacteria > Pseudomonadati > Pseudomonadota > Gammaproteobacteria > Alteromonadales > Pseudoalteromonadaceae > Pseudoalteromonas > Pseudoalteromonas sp. NC201. The sequence continues at coordinate 1,454,271 of NZ_CP022522.1, read as the reverse complement.
ATATAGCGGTACTTTTGTGGTAAATCCGTCACATCGACAACCTTGTCTGGGAACATAATCACCATTCGTTCCACAAGGTTTGCAAGCTCTCGAATATTCCCAGGCCAAGCGTGCGACTTTAAGCTGTCTACGGCTCTATCCGTAAACTTAACCGAATTGCCCGTTTGCTCATTTACTCTACGCGTTAGTTCTTTTAGCAGTAGCGCAATATCTTCCGCACGCTCGTTTAAAGAGGGGTTTTCAATGGGGAATACATTGAGTCTATAAAATAAGTCTTCGCGAAACTTGCCATCTTCAATCATGGTTTCAAGATTCCGGTGCGTCGCGGCAATCACACGAACATCTGCCTGAATAGGCTTTGTGCCCCCGACTCGTTCATAGGTGCGTTCTTGCAAAACTCGTAACAATTTCACCTGCATTTGCAGTGGCATATCACCGATTTCATCGAGAAAAAGCGTACCGCCTTGCGCAAGTTCAAAGCGCCCTTTTCTGGCTGAAATCGCGCCAGTAAACGCACCTTTTTCATGACCAAAAAGCTCGCTTTCTAACAGCTCTCCAGGGATAGCACCACAGTTAACTGGCACAAATGGTCCCTGCGCACGTTTAGACAATAAGTGTACGTTACGTGCAACCACTTCCTTACCGGTTCCCGATTCACCCAAAATAAGGACATTGGCGTCGGTTTTAGCCACTTGAGAAATCAAGAAACGAACGTTTTTAACCGCTTCGGTTTCCCCAACTAAACCATCAAAGCTCTTATTTAGTAGCTTGTTCTCTTTATTTGGAAGCATGCGTAAATATTGCTGACAGTCATGTAGCAATTGCATCGTGACTTCTTGCCCAAAGGGTTCGGTGATGAGCCCTATTACATTCGGTAATGCAAGTAGCGGCCTGAGCGTTTCACCTATTAATAAAAACGGGACGGCGGGATGAGATTTTATCAACGCTTCGTGTGTTAAGCTTTGCAAAGCGCCTAGCACAAAAATTGGTTCTTGGTTGTTATCAAGGATCTTGGGCTCATAACGGTCTTCGGCCAGCACTTCATTTGCTTGACCGACAAAACTAAGTGCCGCACCTAATCCGATCGCTCTTTTGTTGTTGTTATCTAAGATCAAGACCATTGCTTGAGAACCAATCTACTTAAAATTTTTTCAATAGTTAGATTGTAAGAGAGATTAAGGGGGATGCAATACCTAAGTGGCAACTTTTTGACATTAACGCCAAAAAATCGCCACTAGAGCTGTTCTATATCAATACTTTGGTATTAATTTATAATAAACCTAGTACCGATGATGCAGACTGATTAGCTTGACCACGCAAAGCAATAGAAGCTTGCGATAAAATATCGTTGGCAACTTGATCGCTCACCGCTTGCGCGTAATCGGTGTCTTGAATTCGACTTTGGCTCGCCGCAATGTTCTCACGTTGGTTACTTGCAGAGCGAATTGTACTAGATACCGCATTTTCAAATGCGCCAAGCTCCGCGCGTTGGCTGTTTAAATCCTCAGAGACTGTATCTGCCGCATCAATGGCTGCTTGTGCGCCCGCCTGCGTCGAAATGTCCACACTCAATATTGCACTGGCAAAACCACCATCAGTCTGCTGTAGCGACTGAGTGGTATTAGCGTCGGGACCTACCTGAAAACTACGAGACTCACCGTCAAAAATTTGTGCGCCACCAAATGTAGTGTTTTCAAACGTTTCGCTGATTTGCGTTTGCAACTGCGATACTTCCTCTTGCAATGCTTGACGGTCACTATCTGTCAGCGCCCCATTACCGGCTTGAATCGATAATTCTCTAATTCGGGAAACCGCATCATTCACACCAGATAATGCCGAGTCAGCGGTTTGCGAATACGAGATACCATCATATGCGTTACGAATAGATTGACTGTAGCCGTCCTGTTGAGACGTCAAACGATTAATGATCTGCAAAGCCGCAGCATCGTCTGCAGCAGAATTAACTTTCTTACCAGAAGCCAGTTGTTGATTGAGTTTATTAGCAGTCTGCTCCGTGCGATTAAAAAAAGCAGTACTTTGTGATTGGATTTTCATATATACCCCCATTCACTATCATTAGGTTAAATCTACGCTATTGTGAGCAAAAAGTCACCATAGTCGTTAAATTTCCTGCAATGACTGGCATAAATACTGCAAAACACATAGAAGTGATATAAAGTATTGAGTAGTAGCTAATTTATTGTATCGATAAGATATCTAAAGCAGTTTCGATACCCGATACTGTAAAGTTTTGATTGCACCTGTAGGTGGACACCCTATGTTTGATAATAAAACCATATTAATAACCGGCGGCACAGGCTCTTTTGGCAAAAAATATGTCAAAACATTGTTAGATCGTTATAAGCCAAAGAAAATCATCATATTTTCGCGCGACGAGCTAAAACAGTTCGAAATGCAACAAGAGTTTAATCAACGTTGTATGCGCTACTTTATCGGCGATGTACGAGACAAAGACAGGTTGCGCCGAGCAATGCAAGGGGTTGATTATGTGATTCATGCCGCGGCGTTAAAACAAGTACCTGCTGCCGAATACAACCCGATGGAGTGTATCAAAACCAATATCAATGGTGCCGAAAATGTGATTGAAGCCGCTTTAGATAATGACGTCGAAAAGGTAATCGCACTTTCTACCGATAAAGCAGCTAATCCAATCAACTTGTACGGCGCTACAAAATTAGCGTCAGATAAACTTTTTGTCGCCGCCAATAATATGGCTGGCGGACATAAAACTCGATTCTCTGTTGTTCGGTATGGCAATGTGGTTTGTTCAAGAGGTTCGGTGGTCCCGGTATTCCAAAAGTTTATTGATGAAGGGAAAGGTCATATTCCTATTACTCATGCAGATATGACTCGCTTTTGGATTAGCCTTCAGCAAGGCGTTGACTTCGTACTTAAGAATTTTGAGCGGATGCTTGGCGGCGAAATCTTTGTGCCAAAAATTCCATCGATTCGGATTGTTGACCTAGCAACTGCAATGGCGCCCAATGTACCTCAAAAAATTATCGGGATACGCCCTGGCGAAAAGCTTCACGAAGTAATGTGTCCTCAGGATTTAAGTTTTGATACTTTTGAATTTTCTGATCATTTTGTTATTGCTCCGGGGATCAAGTTTAGTAGCAGAAGTAATTCTTTTGACCTTAATGCGCTTGGTGAGCAAGGAAAAGCGGTGCAACCTGGATTTGAATACAACTCTTTGACTAACCCGGTTTATATGAGCGTGGAAGAGATAGAAGCGTTTAACCTACAAGCAATATTATGATCCCATACGGAAAGCAATCAATAGACCAAGCGGATATTGACGCAGTTATCGAAGTACTGCAGTCTGACTGGTTAACACAAGGCCCTAAAGTGCCAGAGTTTGAGCAAAAACTTTGCAGTTATACCGGAGCAACTTACGCTGTTGCGGTAAACAGTGCAACATCCGCACTTCATATTGCCTGCCTTGCGCTTGGGGTTGGCGACGGTGATATTGTTTGGACCTCACCAAACTCATTTGTTGCTTCATCTAATTGCGCACTCTATTGCGGAGCAAGTGTCGATTTTGTCGATATTGAAGTCAGTACCGGTAATATGAGCATTCAAGCACTCAGTGATAAGCTAGCACTAGCAAAGCAACAAAACCAACTCCCCAAAGTAGTTATACCGGTGCATTTTGCAGGGCAATCATGCGATATGAAGGCAATCCATCAATTAGCTGTGCAGTATGGTTTTAAAGTGATTGAAGACGCATCACATGCTATTGGGGGTTCCTATCATGATAAAAAGGTGGGTTGTTGTGAGTACTCCGATATCTGCGTTTTTAGCTTTCATCCGGTAAAAATAATTACCTCGGCTGAGGGTGGTGCTGCGCTGACAAACGACCCAGCGCTGGCTAATACGATGACGATGCTTCGCAGTCATGGTATTACTGGAAATCCTGACGAATTTAATGAACCCAGCCATGGGGTCTGGTACTACCAACAGCAAGATTTAGGCTTTAACTACCGTATGACGGATTTACATGCGAGTTTAGGGATAGCACAGCTTACTAAGGTCGATGCATTTGTTAAGCAGCGAAATAACCTTGCTAACACGTACGATACGCTATTTGCCGATAGTATTGGGATCACGCCTCTCGCGTGCTCTGAAAGCTCAGTTTCTGCCTATCACTTATATGTTATTAGACTCGAAAGTTGTACGCCTGAACAGCATAACTTTATGGTCAGCGCGCTTCGGAATAAAGGAGTTTTTGCGCATGTTCATTATATTCCAATATACCTGCAGCCCTATTATCAGAATTTAGGCTTTAAGGCAGGCTATTGCGCTGAAGCTGAATCCTACTACTACAGTGCAATCACTTTACCTTTGTATCCAACCCTCACTTTAACCCAACAAGAGTATATCATTAGCACAATTGAAGCGCTTTATCTTGAGTGTACCAACAGTGATGAAAGCTAAAGGAAAGATTATGAATAATAGACCATTGCAACTGGCTTTTATTGGCGGAGGTAATAACTCTGCAGTCGGCTATGTACATTTTTCTGCAGCACATTTAGATAATAAGTTTCAGGTCGTCGCGGGTGCATTTAGCCGAGATGCTAAGGTCAATCAGCACACGGCTGAGCAATGGAATATAAGTACAGAGCGTACCTATAACTGCTGGAAGGAGTTAATTTTAGCAGAGCAAAACGCGGTAGACGCTTTTGTTATTTTAACACCAACCCCTCATCACACTGAGGTGTTAAAGGCCTTATTGGCAAGAGACTTAGCCGTGATTAGTGAAAAGTCATTGACTTGTGGATTGGCTGAGGCGAAGGAAATTGAAGCTTGTTACGATCCCAAAAAACACTTTCTTGCAGTAACTTTCAACTACAGTGGTTATGCTATGGTGAGGGAGCTCAAGCATATCATTTCTAATGGTGCGCTTGGAGAAATACAAAAAATTCATCTTGAAATGCCCCAAGAAGGCTTTAAACGCCCACCAGATATCGCAGGTAAGCCTAGCCAACCTCAATCATGGCGTTTAAAAGATTACGACGTCCCCACTATCTGTCTCGATTTAGGTGTGCACCTTCACCATTTATCTAGCTATCTATTAGAAGTCGAGCCTGAAGCCACCTGCGCGCAATTTGCTAATCACTCCGAGTTCAAAGGATTAGTTGATGACGTTAATATGCTCTTGAAATACCCAAATGGTATCGTTGGCTCAATGTGGATGTCTAAAACAGCAATTGGTCATAGAAATGGTCTGTCCGTACGCGTGTATGGCACCAAAGGAAGTGCTCGCTGGTTTCAGTTAAATCCTGATGAATTAGAACTTAACTATAATGATGGGCGTCGGGAAGTGTTAGATAGAGCAGGCCAATGCCAGTATGCGAATCAATTTCGATATAATCGGATGAAACCTGGCCACCCCACCGGTTTTGTTGAGGCCTTTGCCAATTTATATAGCGATATTGCGGGAGCACTCCAATTACACTTAAGCAAGCAACCAAGCCGTTCAGAGTACGTTTTTGGGTTTGAGCAAGCCAAGCAAGGCTTGGCGTTATTTGAAGCCGCAAAGCGCTCCGCTGAAAGTGGTACATGGCAGCAGGTGAAGTAGTTGACTTCGCCTGCTTAGGTTATTAACTCTATTGACTAAATTGTGTCTTAACGTCGTTACGAAGCACTTTTCCCATCTGGTTTCTCGGTAAAGCTTCCACTCTTTCTATAAATCTAGGCTGTTGATAGTCAGTTAGCTCTTGCAAGCACGCTTTTCTAATTACAGGAATTAAGTCGGTGTCTTGGTTTTGCTCTATGACCACTTTTACAATTTCGCCCAATAGCGCGTCTTTTATCCCAAACGCAACGCAATCTTCTACGCCTTCTATTGATTTGACAACTGTCTCTATATCTTGAGGGAATACATTTATCCCACCGCTAGAAATCACCTCTTTTTTACGGCCAACGTAGTAGAGGTATCCGTGCTCATCCACATAACCTAAGTCTCCGGTTTTAAAGAAATCTCCCACATAAAAAGCCGCCCGAGTTTGATCTGGCATTTTTAGGTAGCCACCAAAAATGGTAGAAGTGTTACAGCATATTTCTCCTACTTGACCAGCTGCGACTTCACACCCTTGATCATCCGTAATTTTCAATGAGACAAATGGCAGTGCTTTGCCAACACTACCACTTTGCTCAGGATTTTCTGAAACCGCAAAATCAGTGACCACACCCACTTCTGAAGCGCCGTAGCACTCATGAAAGCGACAGCTTAGCATACCTAATAAACGCTTTTTGGTCGTATCCTCAAGCACAGCAGATGATGAAACGATACATTTCAAAGAACTTAAATCTGCACCAGATGTACCTTTTGCAATCAAACTTTCTAGTTGAGCAGCTACGGCAAACAAAAAACTGACCTTATACTGCTCAATCGCACTTAGCCATTGTGAAAGATTAAACTTGGGCATAACAACGGTTGTAGCGCCAAGCATTAACGGCATTAGCACCCCTCTTTGTGCTAAAGAATGATACATTGGCGTTGCTACTAGGATCACATCTTGTTTGGTCAAACCGTAATATTGGATAGTTGCATCCATAGCGCGGTTTATTTTACATGCTTGGCTTAACACAATTGGTTTCGGCTGCCCAGTGGAGCCTGAGGTCATCGTCAAAATAAACGGCGCATCAAGATCAACACCATGTTGCAAGTCATCTAATTTTTCACAAGATTGAACCGCTTCCCAACTTAACTCTTCACTCACGGCTTTACCAAGAGTTACCAAGTTACTAGGCTCTATCAAATTGGCATCGAGTAATATTTTACTTATCGTCGGCCATGCCACAACCATGGCAACCGGCGTTTTCTTCAGCGCTGTTATTAATGCATTACCTTTGAGGCTAATTGGTAATGGTACAGCTGCGATTCCCAGCTTAGCAATAGCGAGTAGTGTTACGACAAATTCGATGCCATTAGGCGCAAATACACCCACTCGTTGACCGGGGGTAAGACCCGACCGTACAAAGTGTGCACTTAACTTTAATACCTGTCGATTCAGCTCCTCATAGCTCACTTGCTGATCTAGATAGACAACCGCTGCTTTCTTGGGAGTCTGTTTAACATTTTCTTCGAATAACTCGTAAATACTCTTTGTCATGTATTTACCTCTTTACCAACATAATTAAACTCGCAGAGCGATGCATTTGGAAACAACTGTTGCGTTGCGCGCATTTTCTTTTCATCATGTTCGATAGACACGAAGCCCGCACGCTGGTTGAGCAGATTCACAAACTTATTTTCTTTGTTTATTACCGCAAGCCAAATGGCTTTAGGATATTTAGCTGCGGTTTCACGGAGTTGCCACTCCAAAACCATTTGTGCGTGGGCAAAGTTCACCTCATCAGAGGCTGCAAACCACCCACCAACCAGATATTCTTGTGCTTCAATATTATGCATTTGATGCCAAACGTATAGTAACGGTTTGCCGTTAGACTCCATCACAAATGACTCTCTACTGTTAGCAAACCACCACTGATAATGCTCCAGCACGTCAATACCAGAAGTAATTGTCATACGCCAAGTGTTATCTGGTAAATTCCTCGCTGCAAGGTATCTATTTACGTCTGAGTCGTTGACTTGACGGATCTTCACCTGTGCGGTTAGCTGGCATACATTTTCCTCTTGGCTATGTAGAGTTCTTTGTGTCACAGAAGATCTGATGTCATTCGCTAAAACCAACTCTGCGACTCGAATTGCCCCTCGGCCATCTACCTTAACCGGTGCAGTCTCTCGCGCTTTTATTATTCGCGTAGACTGTTTCACTAACGTCAAAATTAACGCGACAACCTCACTAGCCTTTCGCGTCAAGAGCTCTGGTACATGAAAATAATGACCTAAGTCATCAAGCGCGTTTTGTTGATTGTCTTGATTTGGAGCAATCGAAAACGTCAACGCTGGCGTATTGGTTGCGGCCAGCTCATAAAGCGAAGTACCAAGTGCTCCCACAAATAGACTACAACTTTGATAATAAGACACAAGAGAAGCCGGTTGCCGAATTAGCTGCAATCGAGAAGTCGTATTCGCAAGCAGAGTTAACGCCTCTACTCTCTCAGCCATCGGCCCTAAGATAACGTCAATTTCAATTTCCGGTGCCATATTTAGCAACAAGGCTATCCAGTCAGAAACACTATACCAATCCCCTCCACCGCCAAGAGAAAACATCACACGATTTGGCTTACGCTCTTGATGTGTACAGTGTTGATATGCCGGTGACAGCATAGCAAAATCAGGGCCTAGTAGCTTATACTGCGAGCTTGCGTAGCGCTCACCAGTCTTATCACCACACCACTTGCTATCAATAAGTAGCTTAGCACTATGCGCTCTTTCTAAATCGTCCACTACGATGATGGAAGGGATCTGTTTCGCAGCTTCTAATTCCCACTCTGAGTCAAAACGGTAGCAGTCTACGATAACGCTTTCAACCGGCTCTTGTATCTCAGAAAGTACCTTCAAAGTATTGTGAGCATCTTCTTTTTGTGTTTGTGCAAAAGGTAAAGTTTTTATGTTGCTCTTTAGCTCAAGTGATAACTGCTCGGAAACCGGTTTATCGACGAGAACTATCACCTCTTTGCCACAATCTTGAAGCGCTAACGCTAACCACTTACAACGCATAAAGTGACCAAGGCCACATAAGGTATCAACTCTTATCGCGATCATTAACAAGCTTAACCAGTGAGTCTACTAATTTCCCTATTTCTGTATTACCTTGCTCCAATAATAGCTCTATCGGTATCGGTATACACAGCTCACTTTCCAATTGCATAATTAAAGTTAATATTTCAAACGAATCAAGGCTTCCTTCTCTAATAAAATTGTGATTTTCGATGATAGTATCATCTACCATTACGCCTCTTATTAATAAGAACTGTTGGATAGAATATATTAGCTCAGCTCTTGTTTTGCTCACAATAAATCACTCCATGCTAGCTGCTCACCACAGCGTAGTTTTCTGTTCACAGTACGACCAATTAGTCTTGATAACTCTTTTGGCATGATTTCACCGCCACCGGGGCGCATCTGCCTTAAATGTTCGGCAGTCAAGCGCTCGCCTGATTTAATATCTTTTATAATGTAGACACAGCGACGCGCTTTTGACGCTTCAGTAGGATAATTAACCTCTCCCATCGCTTTTTCAATCTGTCTAACACCATGGACTAGCGCCTTCAATTCATCTGGTGTCATTGAAAAAAAGCTATCCGCGGTGTTGTCACTTTTATCGAGCACAAAGTGCTTTTCAATCATGCATGCCCCTACCGCAACTGATGCCAAAGGTACATCATTGCCAAGCGTATGATCGGATAACCCCACAGGACATTTAAATGCTTCTCTCATATGTGGAATTGTGCGTAAATTTATCGTCTCAGCAGGGGCTGGGTAGGTACTCGTACATTTCATCAGCCCAAGCTCAGTTACACCCGCCTCTTCAGCTACTTTCACAGCCTCAGCTATTTCTGGTAGCGTCGCGCCCCCGGTAGATATAATTACAGGCTTACCTGTTGCAGCGACATCTCGGATAAGCTGGTGATCGATCAATTCTGGCGAAGCGATTTTATATGCAGGCGCATCTAACTGACTTAACAAATCTACCGCGGTTTTATCGAACGGCGATGAGAAACACGTCAAGCCAAGTTTAGCAGCTAGCTCGAAAAGCTCAGCATGAAAATCCCATGGCATGTAAGCTGTTTTGTATAGATCGTGAAGATACTGACCTTTCCAAGGTCCCGTGGCTTCAAAATGCGGCAGTTTGCAGTCCATTGTTAAGGTGTCTGCTGTATAGGTTTGCAATTTTATTGCATCAGCGCCGGATTCATATGCCGCATGCACTAGTTCTTTCGCTTTGATTAAGCACTGCCCATGGTTCGCCGACATCTCTGCGATAATATAGCAGGGAGAATCATGTCCAATGACCTTGTCGTGGATTCTCAATTTTTGCTCAAACAAATTTATCCTCCGACATTTCGTTTGTTAAAGTTTCAATCAATTATTCTGATTTTTGCTTTTAAGGATATCGGCTGATATCAACAAAGCTTTACAGCTCGCCTTAATATGCTATCGTTTCAAGGAATTAAGTCCAAGAAAATTATCACTTGATGAGTAAATTATTTGTCATAATTCAAGCCAGAATGACATCTAGCCGTCTTCCAGGTAAAGTATTGCTGCCTTTTGGAACTCAGTCAGTGTTAGAAACCATGCTAAAGCGCTTATCACTGCTACAGGAAAATATCATTGTAGCCACTACAAATGATGGTTCCGAAACTCCAATAATTGAGGTGTGCATAAAAAACAAGATCAAATTTTACAAAGGTTCAACAGAGGATGTACTCTCCCGCTACTACGAAGCTGCAGAGTCATTTGGGGCAACAGATAACGATGTCATCGTTAGGCTGACAAGTGACTGTCCTTTCATCGATATAAACTTAGTATTAGCAGCAATAAATAAATTTAAAGCCAATGACCACGACATGGTCTCTCTTGGTCCTCACTCTGGATTTCCAAGAGGGCTAGACACTTGTGTATTCTCATTTTCACTCTTAAAACTGACTCACCAAAAAGCAAGCAATAGGCCTGATAGAGAACACGTAACCCTCGGTATGGCAAAATTCAAAAATATTCAAGTCTATAACATTAGCGCCACTCAAGACTTTAGCCATTACCGAATCACTTTAGACGAACCTGATGACTATAAAATGCTCAACAAGTTGTTCGAATTCTTCAACTACAAAACTGATTTTACATTCGAACAGCTACTAAAGGCGTTACTCACCCGACCTGATATCACAAAAATCAACCAACATGTAGAACAAAAAATTTATTAGCGGCACAAATTTTGCTAATGTTAAACAATAAACTTACTCGAGCATAAAATATGAAAAATGTACTAGTTACAGGCGCATCAGGCTATGTTGGTAGCGTACTAGTCCAACTATTGCTTGAACAGGGTTGTAAAGTAACTGCAATAGATCGATTTTATTTTGGCGATCGGCTACCTCAGCATGAGCGTTTGTCTAAACTAAAACTTGATTGCCGCATACTTACTGCTGATGTGTTCACCGATATAGATGTTGTAATAGATCTAGTTGCTCTCTCAAATGATCCCAGTGGTGAATTATTTCAAAATATTACTTTTGATATAAATCACAAGGCTAGAGCTAACACCGCTAAACTGGCCAAACAACAAGGTGTCAAGCAATACATTTTACCATCAAGTTGCAGTATCTACGGATACCAAGAAGCCCAGGTCGATGAAACATCCAAAACAAATGCACTAACTACATATGCTATAGCAAATGAACGGGCTGAAGCGGATGTGCTAACTTTAGCTGATTCTTCTTTTTGTGTGACAGTACTACGTCAAGCAACGTTATTCGGCTTTAGCCCTAGAATGCGTTTTGATTTAGCTGTTAATGGTATGGCACTTGGGGTATTTAAGAATGGCTATCTCCCCTTAATGCGAGATGGTACCCAAAAACGTCCCATGCTCCATGTGAAAGATACCTCAGAATTGATGTGTTTATTGCTAGATACCCCAACAGAATTAATTAATGGTGAAATCTTCAATGTTGGCGGTAATGAACAAAACTACCAACTTTATGAGCTCGCAGATAGCGTTTGCAAAGTTGCTGAGAATATTTTTAAAACTAAAGTGAGTATAAAGTGGTATGGAGACCCAGACCAACGCAGCTATGAGGTCAACTTTAATAAGATCCAAAGAGTCCTTGGGTGGCAACCCAAATACAATATCAGTTTTGGTGTAGAAGAAATTTTAACTAAGTTGGCAAGTGGGGAATTGGAAGATACCCCAGATACAATCACTCTAGATTGGTATAAGTCTCTTATTAAATGGCATCAAATAGTCAAACAGACTGAGCTAAACGGTAACATTTTACACCTTGATAGGGATTAAGTATGAAAGGATTAGTTTTAGCTGGGGGGACTGGCTCTCGCATGTTTCCTGTCACCCTAGGTATTAATAAACATCTCTTGCCAGTGTTCGATAAGCCGATGATATTTTATCCAATCTCAGTGCTAATGCTGGCAGAAATTAGGGAGATTGGTATTGTATGCCGCGAGATTGATCGTCCTGCATTCGAACGATTACTAGGCGATGGTTCCAATCTAGGTTTAAAAATTGAGTATATAAATCAGTCCAGAGCGGCTGGTATTTCTGACGGAATAAAGCAAGCTAGTGCATTTCTAAGTGACTCAGCTTTTTGTCTAATACTAGGAGACAACTTCTTTTTCGGTCCAGGACTCACACCCCGATTAAAAAATGCAAAAGCAAGTTTCGATAAAGCTACCGCTTTTGCATATGAGGTTAAAAACCCAAGTAGTTTTGGGGTAATATCATACAACCAATTCAACCAAGTTGACTCAATTGAAGAAAAGCCAACGGAACCTAAATCGAACACAGTCGCAACCGGATTATACATGTTTAATAAAAATGCTATTGACCATGTTAAACAACTTAATACCTCTGCGCGTGGTGAGTTAGAAATCACGGACTTACTAAATGTTTATATCGATAGAAATGAATTGTCTGTAGAAGTGTTAGGTCGAGGTTATGCATGGTTAGATATGGGTACTAGTGAAAGTTTGATGGAAGCATCTGTCTTCATACAATCCATTGAAAAACGGCAAGGATTTAAAATAGCATGTCTTGAGGAAATTGCTTTTCAAAAAGGTTGGATTCCAGCATCCATGCTTGAGAGTGCTAGTGTTAAATATGAGAATACTACCTACGGAGAGTACTTATCAAAAGTACTGAGTGATCTGAAATGATACATGTAACCTCACCTTATTTACCCTCTATGAAAAAGTACATCAAGTACATAGAGGGGATCTATGAACGGAAATGGCTTACTAATAACGGTCCTTTAGTCAAAGAACTCACTGCAAGACTTGAAGCATACCTCGGCGTAAAAAACTTATTGCTGGTCTCAAGCGGTACTATGGCCCTTCAAATTGCATTTAGAATAAAGAACTTACAGCAAAAGAACGTTATTTCTACGCCATTTACTTTTCAAGCTACCTATTCAGCTTTGGAGTGGCAAGGAGCCCACGTCGACTTTTGCGATATAGACTCTAAAACATGGAATATGGATCCATATTTACTCGAAGAACAACTTTCTTCAGGTAAGAAAATAGACTGCGTTGTGCCTGTACATACATTTGGTAACTCATGTGAAGTGGAGCATTTACAGAAACTACAAGAGAAATATAAGTTCAGTCTTATTTACGATGCAGCTCACGCCCTCACTACGCTGGACGATAAAGGCAAAAGTATTCTAACCTATGGCGATATCAGTTGCTTTAGCTTACACGCGACAAAGCTATTCCATACAGTTGAAGGAGGCGCGCTTGTTTTTAAAAATGACAGAGAGCTAGAAACTGCAAAGCAGATGATTAACTTTGGTCTTGATGGAGAACTAGCATCTAAACCCGGCATAAATGGAAAGCTAAGTGAGTTTCACGCAGCCATGGGCTTAGCCATACTCGATGACCTACCATTAATTGAGGAAGATAGAGCTAGGCAAAAAGACTTTTACAACTCACAGCTACAATCTAATGTGTCATTTCAAACCTACACCAATAGTGAAAAAGTTTCACCCTCCTACATGCCGATTTTATTTGATCAGGTTTCCAAACTTGAGCTGACTTTGAATAGAATGAATAACGCCAATATTTACCCCAGAAGGTATTTTTATCCTTCTCTAAATAGAATGCCTATTGTGGTTAAGAAACAAACCGAAGTATCAATGCCCAACGCCGAAAGTGTATCTCAAAGAATATTATGCTTACCTTTATATTACGGTCAGAAAAATACACAAATAGAAAAGATTTGTGACTTCATTCCTTAAAGTATTGAGAAATACACAATTGTACATCGTTATACCGAGTTTATTAGCAAAGGAGGTTTTAGATGAAACCTTTATTCATCGTTGGATGTGGGAATATGGCACTCACACTTTTCGCCTATTTTAAAGAGTTTTATCAAGTTGTTGGATTCGCTGTAGATGATAATTACCGTACCACAGATACATTCTTGGACCTTCCTGTTCATTCACTTGAAGCAATTGAAAAAAACACTATTCCCGAACAATCCCACTTTGTAGTAGCGATTGGTTTTCAAGATATGAATGAAGTTCGGCAACGAAAATTCAATGAATTAAAGCACAAAGGCTACCTGCCCGCTAAACTGATCCTAAACCCTCAAATCACACAACATAACGTTTCAATTGGTGCGGGTAGTGCAATATTGGACAACACCTCTATACATGCAGGTACAGTGGTTGGTGAAAATACTTTTATTTCCACTGGAGTAAATATTGGTCATGGCTGCCGAATTGGCAATAATGTTTGGATAAACTCTGGTGTCACAATCGCTGGAGATGTGGTTATCGGAGATAACACTGTAATCGGAGTCGGCGCAAATATTGGAAATAATATTGAAATAGCAGAGTATAACTTCATTGGGGCTGGCTCGCTTGTGGTTAAAACTACCGAAAAGTATGATACTTTTGCTGTTAGGCAGACTGAAAAACTTGCCATTATGAGCAAACAATTTTTGCAGCTTTCGAATATCTATCGAAGCCGCTAGGAGAGCAAGCATATGTCTATCAAGTACTCCATAATTACCCCAATCTATAATGCTGAAATGCATGTTGAGAAGTTTACCGAGCATGTAATAAACGTACTGAAACAATTTCCACAGATTGAATGGATTATCGTTGATGATGGCTCTCAAGATAAGACCAAAGAAATTATTCAAGAAAAATTGATGCCTCTCACTTTGCCAGTCCAACTACATGGTCTCGAACAAAACAGAGGGCCCGGAACTGCCAGAAATTTTGCTATTGATAATGCAATTGGTGACTGGTTATTGTTTGTTGATTCAGATGACACACTTTGTTTAGACGGATTAGGACAATTACTACTGTTTAATTCCAGTCCACACGGCGCAGATATCATTTCTTTTTGCTGGTCAGACAGTAAATCCGATCAAATCAAACTTAAAAAAGACAGATCTTCTCTAGTTAAAGAAAAAACTGACATGCTTTCTGACTACTTGGCACTTAAGATGGATGGCTCGGTTATTTTTAGTGCAGTACAAAAAGATCTGATTAAGAAGAACAATATTCTGTTTTCAGCTGGTTACCACGAGGATGTCGACTTCTTATTTAAACTCTATTGGAAATGTCGAGACCTGACGTTTCTGGATGAAAGAGTGTACATAAAAAACTCTCGAGATAACTCAATAGTGAACTCAATTTCAACCAAACATGTCTATGGTTTTTTCAGAGCATTTGATGAAATGTGGAAATTACTGGAAGCTGAAGGACAAAATTTAAAGTTTCAAGATGCATTTCATAATGGACTTATAGCTCTAGTTGCAACAAGAATAAGGAATACAAAGCTGTTAGCAAAAGTGGAGCGCCAAAAAATGAAAGAAATTTTGCTTACTTTACGCGACGAATTGACGCGGCGACTGCCAACTGGTTTTGAGTTTAATCAAACACAATATCACCAAATAACTAAAACTCTCCTGTCGTTTAATACTTTAGATTCAACATCTCAGCAACAAATGTTGCTAGACGAGGTTAATAACCTCAGCGTTAAAACGTGGAGCTGTAAAGACTTAGAACACTCTCTCTTTTTAGCGCCTGACCAAGTTAGAGCATGCTGTAAAAGATTCTTTATTAACAATGAGATCCGTGGAGATGTAGTATTAATCGACAATATTCAAGCAAATGTGTCGATTGAGGATATTCAAAAAGCAAAAAAAGCCTTAAAGACTGAACTGAACAGTGGGGAGTCCACAGCGTGCGATGGCTGTCCTTATCTCGAGTTTAAGCAATGGGATAAAAGTAATATGGACTACATAAAATACCTTTCATTGGAGCACCACTCAGTTTGCAATCTCAAATGTAGCTACTGCAGTGAGAAATATTATGGTGGCAAGAAGCCAACTTATGATTTAATGCAACTTCTAGACTCAACTGCAGGAAGGGCGTATCTATATAACTGCGAGACGATTATCTGGGGGGGAGGTGAGCCCAGCCTTGGTAGAGAGTTTGATACCCTACTACCCACATTATTGGCTCAAGCCCCCACAGCTATCCAACGAGTTCTAACGAACTCGATAAAATATTCAGACACTTTATTTCAATGTCTCGACAACCCAAATGTTCGAATTGTGACTAGTATTGATGCCGGGACGGATCATACATTTGAGAAAATACGAGGGAAAAGTAAGCTCAACGAGACCTTACAGAATTTAGCTAAGTATGCAAAGAAGAAACCAGAGAATATTACTATCAAGTATATTTTAAGGAATGATAATAGTTCACATGAGGAAATACAAAGCTACCTCGATAAGGTAACTAAAGGAAATATATTTGAGCTCAGCTGTTTTCAAATTAGCTGTGATTTCAACAGTGAATGTTTGACAGATCAAGTTGTTTTCGCTGCTACAATGATATTTGGAGGTCTTCGGACTCGCGGACATAACAACGTATTTTTCGATGATTTGCTTATTGCTAGGCTTGCAACTATCGATAACGATCAACTTTATAGAGTAAAAAGCAAGCTAGCACTATATGGCTTCGATAACTACCTGGCAGATCCTGAAAAGAATCAGAAAATAATTCTCTGGGGAACCGGTTGGCAAGCAAAGTTTTTAGTTGAAAGATCACTGTTTTTCAACAAAGCAAACATTGAGTTTTTCATTATTGATCAAGAATATAAGAACTCTGAAAAGTTTATGGGTTACCCTGTGTATACACCAGAAAAAGCTGCATCATCAGCCCTACCGATTATCATAGCAGCTTCACAAAGCTACCAGCAGATAAAAAATCAGCTTACTAAGTATAATATACCCGAGAGTAGACTTTTTGATAAGGTTATTTTTTAGTTCAATATATTTATAGCCTTTATTAAAAAAGGCTATAAATATTGTTTACACTTTGATATTGCTGAAGCTGTACTCTGATTTCTTTATGATAGGACGTTGTAATTAAGACATCAAAGTGACCGTCTCGATTAAGGATGACATTTGGATCGCTAATACACTTTCCGAGAAATTGTTTTCCGTGCTTATCCACAGAATTGTCACATATAAAGTCACAGTGCACATTCTTCATGTTTAGCACTGCGTACATACTCCTGAGAGCCTCTGAAGCGCCAAAAAAAACTACTTGGTTTTGACTGTTTTTTAAAGCCTCAAAGTAGCCTAACTTTTCATTATCAAGCTGAGCTTTAGATTTACCATTTTCAGCAAAAAAAGTTTGAGAGGTTTCAATAAATTGTTCAACGTAACTTTCTGACTCAACTGCTAAGTCATCGATAAGCTTTATTAAATGAGCTCTTGTTTTTTTAGCATAAAATAATTGCTCTACCGAGTCTCCATAAGCCACTCCATACCTCAATCTCTCTTCTGGCTGCCAATCACGTTCACTCAATCCGTCTTGTGGAACAACAATTGGAATGCACCCACACAATGCGGAAAAATATGTGTAAGCTGAGTGTAAGTCATAACAATAAAAATACTTTTTTTGATTGAAAATTTCTGCAATTTCTTGGTGGGACTTACCGTCTAACATAATTGAATTATCGATATTATGCTGGATTTTTCTACCTGCACCTTTACGCATCATATAACAGCTTCCTTCTCTGCTACCTCGTTGTTCATTCTTGAATAAATCAGTGAGAAAATAGGCAACATATAGCTTTTCTTTTGCTATGTATTGCTCATGTTTGAATACTTCTTGGAAGAAAAAATAGAGTTCCTGCTCACCATAGTTTATGTTTCCGGTGAAAAAACCAGGTTTATTAAGAAACCATCTAACCACATGAGGACAATCAAGCGGATTTCCACTCACAACATCCATATATACAACGATAAAATCATCAAGCTGTTTAGTGCATATATCAGGTGTAATAAAGTCTTTATTTTTAATCAATTTTGACTTTCCATCATGCCATAAATACGCCTCTTCACCTTGAGTATTTAAAAGGTGACAAAGCCTATGCATGGAAATCGAACCGCCCACGTTTTCATCATAGCTAGGGGCGAACACTATATATTTTTTCCTCATTTATCCACTGCTCTTGCGTAAAGTACCGCTTCTGCACCAGTATCTGTATAATAATCAAAATACATCTCATAATCACAATTAAGGCTATCAATAAAATCAGGTATACTGACTAAATCATCATCTTTATGATAGACACAAATAGCTAGCTTGGGTTTATATTTCAAGATTGTTTCTTTCGCACCTCTAAGTGCATTAAGTTCAGCCCCTTCAATATCCATTTTAATAAAATCAACATGAGTTCCTTTTTGGGCAGTGAATTCATCAATAGTGATTGTTTGAACCGTATCACCTTCGTTACTTGAACATTTCTGGACTGAGGTTGCATTACCATTTTCTGAAAAGCTTAATCGTATGTTACTTTCATCCCATAAGGCGCGCTCAACTAACTCAATAAGATTGCTAAAAGCTTTATTTCGCAACATTGTATTGTTGAATTTTATGATATTTTCTTTTAGAAATTCGAATGAATACACTTTACTAGCACCATAAGCGGTAAAATAAAGCGCAGTGTCTCCATTAGCAGCACCACAGTCCAAGACCACATCCCCATTTTCAATGACTACTCTGTTCTGGTAAGCATACTGCTGAAGTTTAAAATTGATAGTAAACCCGATAGGATCAAAAGGTAGATATACCTCATTTTCATTTACTGAGATCAATTGATATCCATCTGTGTCAACTATGCTCGATAATTCCCGCTCATAAGCATCAAAGCTTTCTATATCGAAAGGTAATCGAGCACCGTACCTTCTGATATAATTGAAGGAAATATAACTGAGATATTTTTCTTTACTAGCTTCATCCCCTAGCTTTTCATAAGCTTTTTCAAAACAATAAATACTATTTACAAAGTAATTGTTCTGATCCAGCAAAAGTAGTGTCGGCTCATACCTAGAAAGATAACTTTTGGTTAACTTTGAGAAAGTTCGCTGTAAATTGTTCATTATAACTTGGAAATAGTGTATGAGTTTTACCCTCGAGCTGACATGAGGTCTAAACCTGTTGACACACGCATTATCAGGTTTTTGTCTAGATTGCCGATTAATTTCTTTGATTAGCTTTAAATGAAAATCAGACATAAATATCTCCAACGAGTTACGGAAACTACCAAAAACGCAGTTTCCTGAAAATATAGCTACTAGCTGAATTGATTGAAATTCAACCAACCAAAAAGAGAACTCCTCACATAAATTATAATCAATTCAACTCGCTTGATTGACAAACGCCTTTCCAGAGCATGTCAATCATTCCTTACTCTATACCTTATGGAGAAACATGTTTGATTCTTCCACATTTTTACAAACATTATCAACTATATCACTTGCTCATGCTATCATTAGAGGCAAGCTTGAGGAAAGTTACAATCTCTTTAGCGCGTACTTTACGTATAAATTCAAGATGCCAAATTCAGACCATAGCTCTGATCAATTTATAACACCAGAAAATACTGGAATGAAAATTGCTAGGTTGTAGTAAACAATTAAAGGAGCTTTTTATGTCATTTTGTCAAAACTGGGATCAACTTTACCGCAGTAATCAGCACATGTCCGTTTGGCCATGGAGCGAAATTGTGAGCGGAGCTCTGCGCAACACTAAGCTACGCGAGGGCAATCCAGACTTTACTATTTTGGAAGTCGGATGTGGTGCTGGCGCAAACTTTCCCTTTTTTCTAAGTTATTGTCCCAACGTTTATGCTATTGATGGCAGCGATTTCATTATTGGTGAGCTGAAACAAAGATTCACTAACATTTCAAATAATCTGTATGTGGGTGACTTTACACAACCCTGGCCCTTTCAAACACAGTTCGACTTAATCGTCGACCGGGGCGCATCCGTACACAATCCAGCCAGTAGCATTCAGCGCTACCTAGATGAGGCTTACGATAAGCTTAAGCCTGGCGGTGTATTACTGATCACTGACTGGTTTAGCACTGAGCACTCTGATTATGCTAAAGCGCCTGAGTCGGTCGATGAATATACTAAAACAGGCTACACTTGGGGACCATTTGCAGGTGTTGGAAACGTCAATTTCTTTAACGCAGACCTCATCCACCAGCTAGTATCGCGATTTGAAATTGTGTCACTCAGTCACGCTCAGTCTAGCGAGTACGGCAGCGATGGAGTACATGCTGCTTGGAGTATGGTACTGAAAAAGCCAACTCATGAAGAATAAGTTTACTCTTGAGCGTTGTGAGCTGGACCATCACTGGGACAGCTTTATCGCCACATCTCCCCATGGTAGTCCGTTTATTCATAGCCAGTTTATTGCGCTGCTGGGTGTGAAGTATCACGCCTATTATTGCTGTAAAGGCAAGGAAAAAATAGCCGCTGTGCTACTGATCGTAGATGAAAGCGAAACTCAGGTCATCGGCCACCATGATGTTATCCATGACGGCATAGCGCATCGCAATATCAGTCACCTTAATCGTGCTCAGGGCCACTCCGAGTTGTTCGCAGCGCAAGAATATATTGCCGAGTACCTCACAGAGCACTACACTCAGGTGCAGCTCAAATTGCACCCGGCCATTAAAGATATTCGTGCCTTTTTGTGGATCAATTATCATAATGACGGCCCTATGTTTGCTGCTGTGCCGCGCTATACTTCTATACTTGAACTCGATGAATTTAACACCACAGAAGTAGAACTTGAACAGTCTGATAACTACAGCAATAGCTCAGTATCAAGGCGTCAGGAGATACGCTATGGCATTAAAAAAGGAGTAACACTCCAGCCGTCACAAGACTTTGATTTGTTCGCTCAATATTATGGGTTGACCATGGCGCGTCAGGGAATTGAGGTCGATGGTAGGCAATTGTCGTCACTAGCACTAAGAATAAAAAGCTTAGCTGAACAGGGGCTGCTATGTATGTATCAAGCACAAACTCAGGACCAAAAAATCGGTAGTTTTGCGACCTATTTAATTCATCAAGATACTGCTTACTATTTTTACGGCGCAAACCACCCAGACATGCGCGATAGCCATACTGGGACGGCTGTTTTGTGGCAAGCCTTCCCGCTACTAGCGCAAAAAGGTATCTCGCGATTGGATTTAGAGGGGATTAACAGTCCGCAGAGGGGCTGGTTCAAATTGAGTTTCGGTGGCAATATCGAACCATATTTTCATATCAGGCTTGGCTAACACCGGCCGACGCTTAACTCGCGTCGGCTGCCCGCATAATTGACTCATAAGCCTCAATCAATACCTCAGCCTGACGCCAGCATTTTCCACTGAAACGACCCGAAACAACGACGTTGTCGACGCAGTTTATCAATGTCTCGTAGTTCTGCTGATTAACGGCCTGAAACTCTGTTGTTGGAACTGGAAAAGTGTTATTGATCACTTGAGTATGACCGCTTACAAGCTTCGCTTCTGGGTCAACAATCCCCATCTCCTTGAGTTGCTTGATAATCTCAGCTTCTGTAAAGGAACTTACTTCATCAGGACTGCACAAAATCTCCGCAGATATGTGATGATGTGTGCTTCGGCCAATTAAGTTTGGATATAACGTCAAACGAAAAATAGCGCAGTCTGGATCCCAAACCCAAAGATAATGGGAATTTCTATCTAGTAAAGGACGGTCAAAATTTAGGTGAAAAATCAGCGCAGTTCGCAAGGTAATTTGGCCTCTGGAAGGCGTCAGCCCCATTGCTCTCAAGGCAATGAAAGGTGGAGCACTCCAGAATAAAAAGTCACACTTTAACACTCGCTCAGTATTAGCTAACACCAAGTTGGTAACCTTACTGTTGCGATGCACTATTTGCGTAACTCGCTCTGAAGTAATGATTTCTACTCCTGCTTGTTCAACCTGCTGTTGCAGTTGCGTTACCCAGTAACCAATCCCCTCCCCCTTGGTTGGATAGTAATAGGTTACCTCACCGAGGTTATCTTGCACCTTACGTTTTTGAAAGTCAGATTCACGCTGGTATCCAAGCTTAGCATCAAATGCTGGTAACTGCTTGAGGTTCGCAGTCACATCTGCAGGTAATGCAAGAATGCGTGTAAATCCAAACAACCCCGCGGCCATTGTTAACTCCTTCAGTGGCGCATCCTTACCATAGAGCTTTTCTAAAATAGGCAGCACAATACTTTCAGTAAAAACAATGCCTAAGGAGTCTACACAATAATCGTAAATCAGGTCAGTATCCGGTAGTTCTGTACAATTGATCAGTTCACCGCAGCCACTTAAGTAAGTCTCTTTTGGTAACTTAGTCGCATCTGGAAATGGACTGTTCAAATCCCAACTACCGCCGAAGAAGTTTCCTGAGCGTAGTCTAGATATTTTATTCCAACTGCCACTATCAGCATCCGAAAACAAAATCTTATCAAGCTCTTCTATTCCTGTAGCATTAGGTATATGCGAACCCATATCGTAAGCAGCACCAGAGCTATCTTTCACGGAACAAAACAAACCACCAACGGTTTCTGCCTGTTCAATCAGTACCACATTGGTAAAGCGTCGTTTTAACAGTAAAGCTGCGACCAGACCACATATACCTCCCCCAACGACTACCGCTTGACTATTTGCCATCATGACTCCTCCCTATTAGGAGATAACATTTTTAGCAGCGCATGCCCCTCAAGTTTACTGATTGCACTTGCAAACTCCGTAACCGGTTGACTGTACTTACGTGCAATATCTATCGTGTCATGTTCCCCGTCGCTGTAGCAAAGTAACATCTTGATATGATTTAGTTCATCCAGCTGGCGGGTTCGCTCTTCACTAAAAAAACTGAGAGTTGGGTATAAATCACGACTACCCAAATTGGGCTCACCATAAGGATGCGTGTTTTCAAACCGCGCACTTTGCTCAAAGGCTAGGAAGATCTTTTCCAGTTTGTCTATGCTATCTAATAACGGCTTGATCCCCATATATTCTTTGTTATCTAATGATGTATGGTATTCTTTGTAACCTGTGTGGAAACTGCGGCTGACGCAACAAACTGGAAACTGGAACCCAGGGGCATTATACTGACGCTCATCAGAGCCACTCAGTGGTGTGAACGGAATATTGCTATGGCCATATCCTTCTTCGCTAAGATGATAAAGCAGCTTATCTAATAACCCATTATCATTTCGACTGTGCTTAAACACTAGCTCCCGTGGACTTCCGCCCAAGCAATTCAGTACAAGCCCTGAAACTAAGTTTTGGCGGAAATGATTTTGCATTACATGTAACATCCCCAAACTTCCAATGGTCTCGGGGTGAAGCGCAAAACGATATGAGTAGCGGCGCGTTGGCCATTGCTTTATTCGATGATAAAGCCCAAGCAACACCAGAGGACCACTAAGCTCATTGTTCGCCATAGAGGGGTGACATAGATAAGAGCTAAGTAGCACTTCCTGTTTAGATTGCCCTGCAAGCAGCGTGTGCTCGATATCTAAATGACCGTCCACAAATTTGCTTTTAATTACAGCTCGATACTGACCAGCCTTTAGTTCGTCTCTACGTGTCTGGCTCAGGCAAAAGCCCCACCGCTTTTTATAATAACTAGTAACATAGGGAACAGCTTCTGGTAATTCAGGTAAGCTATACAGGTGAGGCTGGAGTTCTTCTAGCGTTAAGATCTTATCTACTGGCTCAGAATAATTAACAACTTCAAGGTTAAACCGTTTTATGTCAGCAATACGTTCGCCGTCAGGGCCCACCAAGTAAGCCTCATCACAGTGCCACTCCTGAGGGGCCTGCCAGTCAAATAAAGCAGTACCAGTTGGAATAGATAGTCTCTCCAATGGCATATATCGTCCAAAAATGTCGTAACTTTGTCTGAGCCCAGGCCCTGTGATAGACCTTAAGATTGGAAACAACTCGTCATAAAGGTCACTGTAAAATTGCTCACTTTCTTCGTAGTGCACTACTGCCACTCCTTTCCTAGATCACATTTTTCAGTGTAATGATCACAAAAATGAGTATAAATTTCCTCGATATAACTCATCCAAAGCTGATTCAACCTTTCATATTGTGCTAAACAAAAAGTTTCATCTTCGTATGTATAAAGTAAGGTTATCATCGGACAGTGATAATACAGTAGCGACCCTTTTACCAAGTGAAATAGGTGTCCCAGAATAGAGTCTCGATATGAAAACAAATAGCGTGATTGACGTCTTAGCTGATCCGCTGCTTCTTGCCTAGACTTCACGGGTTCTGACGCTATCTCACAAATATGCAAAACAAGTTCATTAAGGCTATCTAGTGCAATAAATTCGTCACTTACATCATCAAGATTAAATACATCAAAGCAATCAGACTTAATTAACTCTACAGTTTCAGTAATATCATAATCTTCTTCAATATCGAGTAAGTCATCTGCTTTTACTGGTAGTGCCTTTTCAATTTTAGCGCCGCTCCCGATATTTAAACATGTATTGACATCATAATAATTAAGCAGCTTTTCTAGTTGGGCATGAGCGATCATAAATAGATCGTTTGATACAACGGTACCACCGAGGTTACCTTCTAAAGTGTGGCCCTGTATCTCCAAGTGAGCGTGGCCTAAAGATTCATCATCGCCATTATTAGGCCTGTAAATACTGTCTTTACTGTGATGAGCACCTC
Source organism: Pseudoalteromonas sp. NC201 (assembly GCF_002850255.1). NCBI lineage: Bacteria > Pseudomonadati > Pseudomonadota > Gammaproteobacteria > Alteromonadales > Pseudoalteromonadaceae > Pseudoalteromonas > Pseudoalteromonas sp. NC201. The sequence goes on along the minus strand of NZ_CP022522.1, from coordinate 1,429,581 downwards.
TTGGGTCTTTTCCATTATCAACGCCAAATAGGTACACATTTCTAAACCCTAAATACAAGGCAAATGATAAAGCGGTATTCGCAACAACTGGATTACTATACGGGATTTTTGGCAAAGTCTGTGACATATAGCGCAATGCGATAATGTCCATCATCGAAGTACCAGCCTCAGAGCCTTTCGCAGCGATGCCAGCCCATTTGTATCTTTTATTTGTATCTGGGTATAAGGTGCTTAACCCGATTAGATTGGTATTTTGATAAACCTCTGGTGGAACAATATCACCAAAGATTTTGTAATTTGAATATGGCCTTTCTACTAAAACGTGGAAATCAACTGGGATCCCCTTTCTGTACAAAGTGGCGATCGATGTGCCTGCAGCAATTACAATTGCTTTTTTGTGATTGCGCTTAATAAAATCTTCAGCTTCATCTAACGAAGGACCATTGCCTATAATGAAAACAGGTGTGTCTTTATTTAAGCTTGTGCTTGCTTTGGTAAGCCATGCCGCTTTGTTTCTAACATGGTGAATGCTGTGAGCTAATCCTGTCACGGCGTCATTGTAAAACCCGTGTCCAAACTGAAAGCGGAAATAATCCTTCGCCCATTGTTGAATAAGCACATTCAATCGTGCATCTGGTGTGTGCTGATAACAAAAGCTTCTAACAAGAGCAAATGCACCAACATCTTCCGCTATTTTTTCAATGTCTCGGATAAACGTACTGTGGTCAACTCCCAAGTGAAAAAATAAGCATCCACCCTGCTCGTCAATATCTGAAATAATCTGGTACCAGTCGGTACAAAATAGGCTCGCAAAAAACTGCTCAAAGTCGGGCTCTATTAGGAAAGTATAATCAAACTGAGTCCGTTCAAACAATAATGGGATGTGATACCCCAAACCAATACCAAAAATAATTGCTGTTGGGAAATGTTCAGGTAAATTAGTTAGTTTTTCTTCGCCTTGGTTTCGAATATCAACCATCAAATTAGTCAGTTCGGTCATATAACGGACATGCAGGCGATCATCTTCTTGATTTTGACCGTATCCGGTATAATCAGTAAGACTTAGTACAGGTTTACTGAGCTGCTTCTCAACTTGAGTTTGGGTTTGTTCTATCGGTGACTGAGAATAAATTGGCGCTGTGCAGCCCTTTGGAATAAAGTTACCATGCCCTGATGCAGTCACGTGCAGACAAAAGTCTTCACGAACATGATACTCCTTGATGGTCTGTGCAATACTGGGGAAATATTTTTCGAAACTTTTTAAATTTAGATTAAAACGTTCGTTAGCTTCTTCAGCAAACTTGGCTTCTTTAGCCTGATGAGCAGCGGTATCCGAAAGTTGCTCACTCAGAGACTCTAATTGTTGTGATAAGGGGTCTTTGTTCATACATTTGCCGGTGTCGTATTAAATATTTTTATACGCTTTGATCTTTTTTTTATTGCCAATAACTTGTGATAGTTCTTTTGCAACAGCGCTTTTTTCCTGCTGCAACTGGCTCATTATTGATTGGATATGATTGAATATGACTAAAGCCGATTGTTGAGCTTGTTCTGAATCAGCTAACACATCAGCTGTTAATGTTGTCCGGAGCTGTTTGTCTATCTGAATGAAAAGACATTGAGCCTCTTCCAACTCACCTGCCTGACAAGCAGCATCCAGCTTATTGAGGGTTGCTTCTATGTGAGCTAACTCAGCCGACATTAGCATCCGCGCCGTTAGCATCCAGTGTCTGCTTACGTACATCAATTGGAATCGCGTCCCAAGCAGACTTGATTTCCTTCAGCAAATTCGATACTTCATCAACTATAGCGGGGTCATTTTGCATGCTAGCATCTAACAACCTGTCTAACATGTATGAATAGAGGGCATACAGATTTTCTGTTACTTCGCCACCAACTTCAAAGTCTAAGCTTCCACGAAGTGCTTCAATGATGGCTGAAGCCTTAGAAATATGTTCTGCTTTGGCTTCGAGGTGACGCTTTTCAATAGATACCTTTGCAAGTACCATTTTTTCAACGGCACCAGCCATCAACATTTGAATTATTTCATAACGGTCTGCACCTGCAACTCTCGTTTTCAATGCTTCTCTTTGGTAATTTTTGACTCGGGCGTTATACATATCACATGCCTCTTAGTTTACTTAGATTTAGTGAAGCCAGGTAAATTTGCTAATTGAGCACCTAAATAGGACTGTGTTTGTTGCATTTGAGCAATCAACACGTCTAGACCAGCATATTTTTGACGTAACCCTTCTTCCATCGATTTCATTCGATATTCATGATTCAGGACGTCATCTTCTAAATCATCTAACTGGCTATTTAAGCTCGTCTCACGTTGCTTCAATATGCCTTTAGAATCGACGTAATTACCTAGCAACTCTTCAAGTTGTTTAGCTACACCGTTATCACCTGCAAAAGCCTTGCCAATATCATCGTAGTTATCGTCCATAGCTTCATTAAGACTTCTTACCAGTGAAGATTTTTCAAGATATCCATCTTTTTTAACGCCTAGGCCAATATCAAAAATGGAACCAAATGGACCTGCGTCTGTAAGCTCTGACGATAGAGTCGATATCATCTGGTCGCTCAATGTCCTCATTGAGGAGTCACCGTTTAACGGTCTACCAACTCGAGTGTGAAGACCAATAGTGCCAATCAAATTATTATAATTTGCAATAAACTCGTCAATCATTTTGCTAATAGATTCACGATCGTAATCAATATTTAATTTAGCTGTCGCATAACCATCAGTATCGTTACCTTCACTAACTTCAAGGGCTCTAATCGTCATGTCTTGCACCGCATCCTTGAATGTGTTGCTATCACTTGTCACTTCAAGGCCATCAACAGTAATAATTGCGTTTTGCGCAGCTTGAACTGTTGTCATTCCACCAGCACCACCACCAGATGCAGTTGTGCTGATTGCATCAAGCTCTGCAGTATCCGAAGTTATTGTTAAGTCGTTATTGTCGCCGGTGACATTGGAAGTAAGTACAAGCTTGGAACCAACATTACCCGTATTCACGATATTCGCGGTTATCCCGAAATTAGACTCAGAAGAGTTTATTGCGTCTCTGAGTTCAGCAAGTGTCATTCCCGCTGTCACATCTAAATCAAATGACTTATCTGGCCCAGCTCCGAACGAAAGTGTACCTCCGGATGCACTAACGACCGCATCAGTCGATGCAAATGCGTCGTCTGCTGAAATGATTCGGCTACCCTCTGCCAATTGTTTGACGGCAACTTTAAAGTTTCCTACGGATATATCTGATGTTGGAGTAACGCTGATTATATCTCCGCCACTAGGTTGGGTAATGTTTGCTACTCGCTTACCAAAGTTGTCAGGATCTGCAAGCTTCGCCATCGTATCTTTGAGTTTAGAGATTGCTGACTTTAACTCACCAACCGCAGATAACTCCACTTTTAAAGAGTCTTCTTTTTTGGCAAACGCTTGTAACTTAGGAACATTTTCAGCATCAATTGTCGCTTTAATGATGCTTTCTAAGTCAAGCCCCGAGCCTATACCCGCAGATGTAATTAATGGCATACAACCTCCAACCCAATATTAAGCTGTTTTATCAAACAGCAATCCTCTACTTGACACCTTATCGGCAAACTCTTCGAGAGCTTTAGCCATTTCACGAAACTCCTCGGAAGGAATTTCCCGTATTACTTCATCATTGTTCGTATCGATCACCTTTACAACGGGAGGATCTCCACGTTCGTCAAACTCGAAAGACAAATTAGTTGCTGTAACAGGAATAAACTGATTCAGCTTTTCTAAGTTGTTTTTAATTTCTTCCAAAATGTCAGGCTTTACAGCACCTTGTTCCTCGCTTTGCTTCGTACTAGATTCTGTTTTGCTAGTAGACTCAACCGCACGAGTCGTCTCAGCAGAAGATGCCGTCCTAATTAATTCTTCTGGTTTTGTATGATTGACGAATCCATTTGGTGTAGACGCTTGAACTTCTTTCACAACACACCTCCAAACCTTTTACCGTAAAGTATACGCCAAGTTTGAGAATTATTCACAAACCTGACGCTACAATACTAATCAATTAACCTAGTAGCGATAAAGCTACTTGCGGTCTTTGATTCGCTTGGCTCAAGATAGAACTACTTGCTTGTTGCAAAATCTGCATCTTAGTCAAGTTTGCAGTCTCTTGTGCGAAGTCTGTATCTTGGATCCGAGAACGTGCAGCCGTTAAGTTTTCAGCAACATTCGATTGGTTACGAATAGTTGACTGGAATCGGTTTTGAACCGCACCCAGCTCTGCGCGTTTCTTATCAACTACCGCAATCAAGTTATCCATACCAGCTAATACAGCCTGGGCATTCGCTTGCGAAGATACAGAAATACCAGCCGCCGTGAATACATTTGAGAAGACTTTCGCATCTGCTTCGGTACCAATCGTGGTACTAATTGTACCTGTAGTCGCACTGAGTGCCACACCAGTTACACCACTTGCAATGCCTGCGATACCAGACAGTGTGAAGCCGCCATCCGCTTGTAAATCGTTTGCAGTACCTGCTACGTTTTGCATACTAAAGCCGATAGTTTGAACTGCATCGGCACCGACTTGGAAGTTCGCATCATAACTGCCATCAAGCAAGTTTTGACCACCGAATGTCGTATCCGCAGCGACGCGGTTTACTTCTTCAGCTAATGAACGAATTTCCTCTTGTAGTGCAAGCCTATCTTCATCCGTATTCGAACCGTTCGAAGCCTGCTGAGCAAGCGTTCTAATACGCTGGAACATCTGAGTGGTTTCATCCAGTGCACCTTCGGCTGTTTGCGCTAATGAAATACCGTCGTTGGCGTTTCTCATGCCCTGATTCAGACCATTGATCTGACCATTTAGACGGTTTGTGATTTGCATACCTGCAGCATCATCTTTTGCGCTGTTAATGCGCAAACCTGACGACAAGCGTTGAAAGGATGTATCTAACGCACCTGAGGATTTATTTAGTTGCCGCTGTGCGTTCAATGAACTCACATTGGTATTTACATATAAAGCCATAATAGCCTCCGCTTTATCAACATAACTCGCTGGAGCGGGATACCCCTACCCTGCTACCAACGATGAATAAGAGTCCTAAATTTATAGTTCTCTAATTCTGCTATCGGCTGCTAAAGCGAAAGCTTGAGCTTTATTTGTAATTTTTTTATTTTTTATTCATTTCTAGCCCTGAAGTAGGCTCAGTGCCGCTTGTGGACGCTGATTTGCCTGGCCGAGAATCGTCTGACTTGCTTGCTGTAATATCTGATTCTTAGTTAATTTGGCTGTTTCTAGTGCAAAGTCAGCATCTTTAATTCGCGATTTTGCTGCCGACAAGTTTTCAGAAATATTAGCTTGGTTCCGTATTGTTGACTGGAATCGGTTTTGTACAGCACCCAACTCTGCACGCTTTTTATCAACTACCGCAATCAGCGCATCCATACCTGCCATAACAGCTTGTGCATTGGCCTGTGAAGAAACCGAGATCCCTCCTGCTGTGAAAACATTTGAGAACACTTTGGCATCAGCCTCAGTACCAATATTTGTACTAATCGTAGCAGTTGTTGCACTTAATGCAGCGCCAGAAACACCACTAGCTACCCCTGCAATCCCAGAAAGTGTAAAGCCACCATTGTCAGCCAAACTATTTGCTGTCGCACCTACATATTGCATGCTAAACCCAATAGTTTGAACCGCATCACCACCAACTTGGAAATTAGCAGCATAAGAACCGTCAAGTAAGTTCTGTCCACCAAAAGTGGTATCAGACGCTACCCTATTAACCTCAGAGGCTAACTGTCTAATTTCTTCTTGAATGGCTAAGCGATCTTCATCAGTGTTAGAACCATTCGCTGCCTGTTGAGATAGGGTACGGATACGTTGGAACATAGAAGTGATTTCATCCATTGCCCCTTCAGCGGTCTGAGCCAATGAAATTCCGTCATTGGCGTTTCGGTTCCCTTGGGTTAAACCTAAAATTTGAGATTGTAATCGATCGGAGATTTGTAACCCGGCCGCATCGTCAGCAGCACTATTAATACGCATACCAGATGACAAACGTTTGAAAGATGTATCTAGTTCATTGCCCGAGTTAGTTAGCTGTCTCTGTGCATTAATAGCACTAACATTTGTATTTACATATAAAGCCATAATTCACTCTCTTTTTGTCAAATCAATATCTAATTGATAGATAGTTAAATGACAAAGCGGCACTTATGCATCGGGTATTCAACCAACTAAGGCAACCAATTGCCACTTTGACGCCAGAATTTACTGTAACTAGTAGCAAGCAAATAGCAGGCCAAAAATCCAAAGCTATGATTAAATAACACAGGGAACTTAAAAATAGGTATTAAATACTTTGTTTATCGAGGAACGACTAACTAGCATTTCGGCATCTAGCCGCGGCTTTTTTGATGGGTGGAGAGGCTTCAGCTCAAAGTGTAGGGAAATAAAAAGAGGCCAGTTGGCCTCTTTAGATAAATTTGAGAGTGAGTGTCATTTTTCTAGCATAAAGTTGGCATACTTAATGCTTTAATTAACGTGTTCATTGTTTTAATGAACGCTATTGGATTTAAGCACCTCCGCTTTATCATCCAATTCGGTGCCTAAGCAAATACCCCATTCGGCTTAGGCACCTTTACCTTCCAACTGTTATCCTAGAAGACTTAAAGCAGCCTGAGGACGTTGGTTAGCCTGACTTAGGATTGTTTGGCTAGCCTGTTGAAGGATTTGCATCTTGGTTAAGCTTGCAGTTTCCTGAGCGAAGTCAGTATCTTTGATACGTGATTTCGCAGCCGACAAGTTCTCAGAGATATTTGCTTGGTTACGAATCGTTGATTGGAATCGGTTTTGAACCGCACCTAACTCTGCACGTTTCTTATCAACTACCGCAATCAAGTTATCCATACCAGCTAGTACAGCCTGAGCATTCGCTTGCGAAGATACTGAGATGCCGCCAGCTGTGAATACATCTGAGAATACTTTTGCATCAGCTTCAGTACCAATGTTTGTACTAATAGTTCCTGTTGTTGCACTTAGTGCTACACCTGTTACTCCACTTGCGATACCCGCGATACCTGACAGTGTAAAACCGCCGTTTGCCTGCATATCATTTGCTGTACCAGCAACATTCTGCATACTGAAACCGATAGTTTGTACCGCATCAGCACCTACCTGAAAGTTTGCTGAGTAACTGCCATCCAGTAAGTTTTGACCACCAAAGGTCGTGTCAGCAGCGACTCGGTTTACTTCCTCAGATAGTGAACGAATCTCTTCTTGAATCGCCAAACGATCTTCGTCTGTATTTGAGCCGTTTGATGCTTGTTGTGCCAGTGTACGAATACGCTGGAACATTGACGTTACTTCATCCATCGCACCTTCGGCTGTTTGCGCTAGTGAAATGCCGTCGTTCGCGTTTCGGTTACCTTGGTTTAGACCATTGATTTGTGAACTCAAACGGTCAGAAATCTGTAGGCCTGCAGCATCATCAGCAGCGCTGTTGATACGAAAACCTGATGATAGACGTTTGAATGATGTATCTAGTGAATTACCAGATTGCATTAATTGTCTTTGTGCGTTCAATGAACTTACGTTAGTATTTACATAAAGTGCCATGATGGTTCTCCCACTTTAAATCGAGTCTTTCACTCTCAAACTTAGATTCTTTTCCAACCTTTGAATGTTTTTCACTCTCCGGCTTGGTTAATTAAGTTATCGGTCGGCAAAAAATTTCCTTTAGTATTTTTTTTAAAAAAAAATTATCGTCATGATTTCTATATGCTTTTATTATTGCTCAAACAAATATGGCAAAGTTTTGACGCACCTAGGTTACGGTCAGGTAATTATATAAAACTGTATTATTATTCAGCTTGTTACGAGGAAAAGTTGAGTTTAGAGCGGTGTGAGAGTAAACGGCCCGTAAAGGCCGTCTTTTAACGAATATAGTCTAATAGAGAAAGGTTAGTTAGGCGGCCAAATGTTGCCTGAGAGGCCTGCAGCGCAGTTTCATGCTTGGTGAGTTCTGAAATCGCAGAATAAAAATCGACTTCTATTAAAGCCGCTTTATTTGCCTTATTATCTACGTCCAAGTCTGAATTTGCATCAGATACAAGCTTAGCAGCATTTAACCTACCACCAAGCCCCGCTTGTCCTTGCGATATCTTGATTTTGGCATTGTCTAGTCCAGAGATCCCATCTGCAAGTACCTGTTTGTAATCATCGCCCGTAATACTGGGGTCTCTTAATGACGTAATCATAGATTCTAATGTATTTAGAATGTTTTCCTTCTGGGGCTTTTCTAAATCAAAACTGATTTGACCAGAACCGGCACCCTCATATTTAAATTCCATACCTGCTACTTTGACCGAATTACCTTCAAAGCTACCTGTTGAAATAACCGTTCCCCCCTGCTCAAGCTGGTAAGTATTTGGCGTACCCGCTGTCACCACTAAGTCAAAGGTGTTTGCACCTGCAGGCGCACTAGGATCGGCGTTGTAATTTGCTTTATGAAACTTATCAAACACAGCTTGCTCATCTACATAAACCGATGCAGATGTAATTCCACCAGAAACCACACCTGTATTTGACGTAATATTCAGTCGCTTCTCTGCACTTTCAAATACATCAAAACCGTTATCACTTGAGCGTATTTCAACCCCTTCAGAAACTTTTATTTTATGCTGTCCTTGGTCACCGTTATATACGTACTTTCCAGTGGCAGAATCAAAGCTGTAGGTTTGAGTATTATCTTGGTAGCCGGAAAATATAAACTTACCATCCTCACTTTTTGAGTTCATTAAATCCAAAATAGTATCTTGGATGGACTCTAGCTCATCAGCAATCGCTTCACGGTCAACGTCAGATAACCCACCGTTACCTGCCTGTATTGACTTCGCATAAGCGCTATCAATGGCCGTTTTAATATTTTCAAGCACTGATTCTTGAGTATCTAATCTCGAAGACAACATAGTCAGGTTCTTGGTAAACTGATCGTTTGCTTGGATCCGGTCGTCAAAAAGCATGGCTCTAGCAGTCGCTGAAGCATCATCAGAAGCACTCAGTACCCGCTTTTGCGTGTTCAGCTGCTGTGTTGCTTTATTCACGTCCTGCTGATTACGCAAAATAGAATTAAGATTAGAATTAAAAATTTGATTTTGAGATAAACGCATAATTACCTCGCTGCACTTAATAAGGTATCGAACACAGTTCTCGCTGCCGAAATGACTTGAGCCGAAGCCGAGTAAGACTGTTGAAAACGTAACAAGTTGGCCGCCTCTTCATCTAGGTTTACACCCGATAGAGACTCAAACCATGCACTCGACTGATTAGCCAGCGCTTCAAATGCCGCGCCATTGGTTTTCGCTTGATTGGTAATAACCCCTACACCAGTGACAATATCGGCATATGCTTCATTAAAGGTTTTATGGCTTTCGGTACTACCTGTAGACTCTACATTTTGCCTAACTAAATCCGACGATTTCAGACCATCGAGCGCCGCGCCATTACGATTGTCATCAAAACCACCGGTGTTAAAACTAATCTCAAAACTATCACCGGTATTCGGTGTACCCTCGATATCGAAAGTGAAGCCAAGATTATCAAAAGGTGCAGGTGCAACTCCCACTCCAGAGAGAATATCTTTACCATCGGCAGGAGCCGTAAAGGTATGCGTTGTACCTGAATTACTGGTTAACGTATATTCGTTAGCATTGGCTGTTTTAGTCAAAGTATAAGGACCATCATTCAACGTTGGCGGCGTTCCCGCAGTAAACGCACTGGTTGCTGGATCGGTATCAGTGACAACCCCAGCTGAAATGGTCGCCGTACCATTATTGTCTGCTGATTTTTCAGTACGAATTGGCGACGCTAATGCGAGAGCTTCTGGTCTTTGAGTTGCAAGCTCCAACCCAGTTGCAGCCTGTTGGTTTAATTTCACAAGAAATCTATCGCCTGTTGCACCACTACCAGTTACGTTCATCTGTAAGCCAAAATAATCGCCCGTTCCTGTGATGACTCCACCTGCAATATTACCAGTCGTCGGCGTACCGATAGGATTGCCCTTGGCATCTACAGCTGTTATTTCAACGGTTGTTGCACTGGTATAAGTAACTTGAAAATCGGTAGCTGGCAACTCATTGCCGCGCCCAGGCTCAAGTGTTGCCGTAAGCGCTGCAGTGCCTGTATTTTCGCTGTAAGCAAAGCCACCCACGGTGGGTATTTTAAATATATCTCCACCTATATTGCCATCTAAGTCCATTCCCAATCTATTTTGCTGATTAAAAGCATCTGCCAATGCGAGGCCAATTTGACCTAGTTGGTTTTGTGCCGGGATCAACACTTCATCTCTAAATGCCAGTAACCCGCCGATTTTGCCTTTCAAGCTGCCGCTATCTAACTCGAGTTGCACAACATTTTTATCTTTAATGTCTAGGATTAGTTCTTTATGATTAGGATCTGGATTGCCTTTCATCGCGAATAAATTGAAGGCACCACCTTGCATCACAAGCGCATCCCCAGTGCCTAAAAATACGAGCTTCTCGCCATTTTCACCGTCGAGTGTTTCTATATCTACGAGCTCAGCAAGCTCTTTAATTGCTTGATCTCGCTCATTAAGCACGCTGTGATCGACATTGTTAAGATTGAGCGCCGACTTACTCGCCACTTGTTTATTCAATTCACTGATTTTTTGAACAAGGTTATTGGCTTCTTCCGAGAAAATATCCAATTGCTCGTTCACGATACTGTTTTGATCAACAACAATACCTGACAATCTATCCATTTGATCGACTAGGCCTTGAGCGCCCGTCATAAATAAAGAGCGGTTAGTTGTCGATGAAGGTAAGTTAATCGCGCTTTGTAAATTATTAAACATCGAGTTGATGCTCTTGCTCAGACTGTTTGAGTCTTGTGCAAACAACGTATCAACGCGGCTTGCCTCAGTGACAAACTGCTCATAGTAAGATTGATTAGAAATATCACGATTTAATTGCTGCTGCGCAAATTGGTTGATCAAACGCACCGTTTCACCACGACCAACCATGCCACCTATCATCGTTCCGTGCTCAGTCCGTTCACGGATATACCCTTTGGTATTTAGGTTAGCAATGTTTTTACTGGTGGTTTGTAGTAACTCGGAGTTAGCCCTAACCCCTGCTGCACCAATATTTAATAGATCAAATGACATCTCATCTGACTCCCTTTGTTAGCGCACCGGATAAGAAATCGGATACATCAATACGCTTTAAAACTGACTTAATTTTGTTGGCATAATTCGGATCGGTCGCATAGCCTGCATTTTGAAGTTCACTTAAATAGGCGTGACTATCACCAGCCTTATTTAAGGCTTGCTCGTATCTCGGATTACCTTTTAGGAAACTGACATAATCATCAAAGCTTTGTTCAAGCGACTTATAAGCACGGAAATCGGCTTGCTTTTGCACCGGTAACCCTTGCTCAAATTCAAGTGTCGATTTTCTGGCGCTTTCACCACTCCAGCGGCTATCCGCTTTAATATTGAATAGATTAAAACTGCTACTACCATCCTTTTTGCTGATGATGTGTTTACCCCAACCGGTTTCCAGTGCAGCTTGTGCAACCATTACCGCAGGGTTCAAGCCCAACTTTTTCGCCGCTGTTTGAGCGTATTCCCAAATTCTGTCGACGAATTCCTCAGGAGAACCAAAGCCTGTTTGTTCATCGCTTGAGGCATCTGCCTTTACATTGACAACCTGCGGTTCGGGTTTATTCACACTCTCACTCGCTGTAGCCTGCTTTTTAAAGGAAATATCGCCGTCAGCTCTCATTACTGAGGCAGGCTTATACTTTTCAGAGTTAGGAGACAACTGCTGCACAATCAGATCTGCCAGTCCTAAGCTGCCTTGCTCAGATAAGTGCATCGAAAGTTGCTGATCATGCATTTCTTCAAAAAATTTGACACCACTAGAGTTAAATGGACTGTCTTTATCCTCTAGCGCCTCATTCGCTTTACGCATGCTTTGTAACAACATTTGCGTAAAGATAGACTCAAACTGTTGTGCCGCCTTCTTCAATGCCTGATCTGAGGCACCTTGATCGCCAGCACCTTTCAGCGCCTCTTTACGGATCGAATCAAGGTTTCCTAGGTCAAAAAAGCTTTGATTTTTCAATTGGTCGGTGTTCATACACTCAGCACTGTTTGACGTTAATAACTATACAAATAGAAATGCAAAATCCGAGCCAAAAAAAAAGCCCCACAATTGCGGGGCTAACTAGTTGATTAATAATGGAACATCAAATGACGACTAATTGACCATTTATCGCGCCTGCTTCTTTTAGCGCTTCAAGGATCGCCATTAAATCGCCAGGTGCTGCGCCAACCTGGTTAATTGCCCTAACCAAGTCATCAAGACTCACGCCTGGGTCAAACACAAACGCTCGAGAGTCATCCTGATTTACGTCGATAATGCTTTGCTGCGTCACTGTTGTTTCGCCATTCGCCAGCGCATTAGGTTGTGACACATTTTGCTGCTCAGCAATTGTTACGGTAAGGCCGCCATGAGTAATTGCCGCAGGCTGCAACTTGACATTTTTGCCGATAACGATAGTGCCAGTGCGCGAGTTAACGATGATCTTCGCAGCGGTATCCGCTGGTTTGAATTCAAGATTCTCTAGCGTAGATAAATACGCAACGCGCTGAGACGGATCTCTTGGTGCAATTACTCGAACTGAGGCTGCATCCATAGGTTTTGCACTATTTGGTCCAACAAGGCCATTGATAGTATCGGCCAAGCGTTTTGCAGTAGTAAAGTCTGGTCTATTCAAGTTAAAGGTAATGTAATCACCCTGAGTAAACGGACTCGGTACCGCTCGCTCCACTGTCGCGCCGTTTGCCACCCGACCAACAGTCGGCGTATTGATCACAACTCGACTCCCATCGGCACCATCAGCACCCAAACCACCAACAATCAAACTTCCTTGCGCAATTGCATATACGTTACCATCGACCCCTTTTAGAAAGGTCTGAAGTAAAGTACCGCCTCGTAAACTACCAGCACTACCAATAGATGAAACGGTAACGTCAATGGTTTGGCCGGGCTTAACAAAAGGTGGCAGATCTGCGTGAACCGCAACAGCCGCAACATTTTTAATTTTTGGCTTTAAGCTTGCGGGCATCGTTATGCCAAAGCTATTCAACATCGCTTTAAAGCTTTGCTCGGTAAATCTGGTTTGCTCACCGGTACCAGGCAAGCCTACAACTAGGCCGTAGCCAACCAGTTGGTTTGAACGAACACCTTCAACCATACTGACGTCTTTAACTCGCTCAGCAGAAGCCAAAGAAGAAAAACCAACCAACGTAATGGCCGCACCGATAAGCAAAATATTCTTAAGCATATTGTTCATTTTCAGCACCTTAAAACGGCATCAGCGCGCTCATAAAGAAACTCGTTAACCAACCTGCACTTTGCACTTCTTGTTGGTCACCTTTACCTGAATATTGAATTCTGGCATTTGCCACTCGATTAGACTCAACAGTGTTATCTGCGGTCACATCCTGAGGTCTTACCAACCCTTCTAAGCGAATAAATTCCTCGCCAGTATTGAGGGTTAACCACTTTTCACCGCGGATCACTAAATTACCGTTAGGCAATACTCGGGTTACATTGACCGATATATTCCCGAATAAGCTATTTGACTGATTAGACTTCGAATCACCAGAGAAAGAAGAACTGGATTTAGCACCAAACTGTATCGCTTCCTTTCCGATATTGATGGCATTGCCACCAAGACCAATCACAGGGTCTAAGCTCGAATCACTGGATTTATCCAGCTCAGAATTTGCAGCTTTGGTCGCCTGAGTCGTTTCTCTGAGTACGATGGTAATAATATCGCCGACTCTTAACGCTTTTTTGTCAGCATAAAGATCATTGGAAAACTGCGTATTAAATAATGACCCTGTTGCCACCATTTGGGCTTGATTATCCTCGGGATAGATAGGCGCATAATACGGATCGTCACGCACCACATTTTTATTTTGTGTTGTACTACATCCAGATAATGCAGCGACCGTTACGATGGCTAAATATAATGCACGCATAATACCCCCTACCCAATTACAGCTGTTGATTAATGTAGCTCAGCATCTGATCTACCGTTGAAATCACTTTTGAGTTCATCTCATACACGCGTTGTGTCTCAATTAGATTTACAAGCTCTTCGGTCACATTAACGTTTGACGTTTCAAGTGCGCCTTGCACAATCTTACCTAGCCCTTCAACGCTTGGATTACCTTGTACTGGTGCACCACTTACCGCAGTTTCTGTGTACAAGTTTTGTCCAATCGGTTCAAGACCTGATGGATTAATAAAGTCACTGATCGTCAACTGTCCGATAACAACGTTTTCAGCTTGTCCTGCAACGCGCACCGATACTTCACCATCTTGAGAAATAGTAATTGACTGTGCATCGTCGGGTACGTTCATCTCAGGTAACACAGGAAAACCCGCACCTGAGGTAACAATTCGACCTTCTTCATCCGTCGTGAACTGACCGTTTCTTGAATACGCAGTTGTGCCATCTGGCATCTGAATCTCAAAAAAGCCCGGGCCTTGGATCATCCAATCCAAAGAGTTTTCGGTACTTAACATATTACCTTGAGAAAAGTTCTTTTGGTTGGCGACTACTTTGGCACCTGCACCAAGCATCAAACCAGACGGTAATTCTGTATCTTGAGAGCTGCGGCCACCTGGCTGATTGATGTTTTGATATAATAAGTCTTCGAATATCGCCCGACTCTTTTTGTAGCCGACGGTACTGGCGTTCGCCAAGTTGTTCGAAATAACTGAAATATCAGTTTGCTGAGCATCTAAGCCTGTTTTACTTATCCACAATGCCGGATTCATGATCTCTACCTCACTCTTAAACTATGCGTAGGAGCGAAGTGTGTCGCTCATCTATTTCTTCAGCTGTTTTCATCAGCTTAATTTGCATTTCAAATTGTCTTTGATGGTTGATCATATCCACCATCTCATGAACGGGATTGACGTTGGACATCTCTAAGAAGCCACTCATCACTTTTGCGGTTGGTGATATTTCACAAAAGCCACAGATCCCATCTTCTAGCTTATCCTCTTTTGGTCTATAAAGGCCGTCATTGCCTTTTTGCAGCTTATTATTATCTGCTTCAATAATTTTCAGCCGATCAACCACTTCAAGAAAGTTAGCAGGAGCGCCTTGTGGACGCACTTGAATAGAGCCATCGTCACTAAACACCACTTTATCAACGGGGATAGGTAAGACAATAGGTCCACCTTCGCCAATAAGTTGACGCCCATGAGCTGTGACCAACGCGCCGTCATTACGAATATTGAGCGTGCCGACTTTGGTGTAAGCTTCTTCACCCGAGGCATCAACAACACTGATCCATGATTTATCATCTACTGCAATATCTAGCTCACGGCCAGTTTCAACGATTGCGCCACCGGTCATATTGGTCCCTGGGCGTTCTTGCATAGCAAAAACCCGTGTAGGTAGCCCTTCACCAAACGCCTGCATTGAGCGCGCTTGAGCAAAATCTGCTTTGAAGCCAGTCGTATTGGCATTAGCAAGGTTATTCGCCTTAAGTGCCACACCACGTAAGCTTTGCTTAGCGCCTGACATTGCGATATACACCATTTTATCCATGACGATGACCTATAAAATTCAAACTTAGTCTAGTTAATGCAAGCACAGTGCCAAAGTGACGAGATGTTTTTGACGGACATAAAAAAGGCTGCCTTTGTAGCAGCCTTTGGAGGGCATAATATATTATCGGATCTGTAATATATTTTGTTGTAATGTTGAGTTAACCTCAAGCGCTCGAGAGTTCGCTTGGAAGTTACGTTGGGCGCTGATAAGGTCAACTAACTCGTTTGTGAGGTTGACGTTCGATTGCTCTAACGCAGATGAACTAATACCACCGAGAGTACCTGTGTTTGGCTCGCCTGCAAGTGGCTCACCAGAAGATAGGCTCTTCTTCCACTCAGTATTACCAATCGCCTGAAGGCCTTGAGAATTCGGGAAGCGTACTAGCGCGACTTGCCCTAAGAACGTTGAGTCGCCGTTAGTATATGAAGCCACAACTTTACCATCAGTACCAATATCAATACCTGCTAAACGGCCGACGGTCGCACCATCTTGTTCCAATGCTTTGACTTCAAATCGACCTGATGAATATTGCGTTGGTAGCTTTTGAGCAGTATTTGCTTCATCACGCCAGTTAACAACAATATCATTCGGAAAAGTTGCACCGTTATCAAGCAAGTTTGACATACCGATAGTTGGGTCAACTGCATCTTGAGGTCCAGCAAGACTTAAGGGGTTAAATGTCGAGCCAGTATTGTTGTTAAAAACAAGCGGCGTAGCTGAAGGATCGGCAGCCGTCTGTGATGGAATACCGCTAGCATCGAAACGGAACACACTAACTGGCGTATAAGGAACAGGTGGTGTTGCTGCTGGATCAATTTGCTGCGCATTATGGTTAAAAGGTTTATCGTCCATTGTTGCGTAAGTAGACCACTCATTATCCGCTGTTTTTCTGAAGAATAACTGCAATGTATGTGATTCACCCAACGAGTCATATACCGTAATTGCTGTTCTTGAATTATATGAGGCACGTTGCTCAGGATCAAAAGCAATCGTAGGTGGTTGCGCAGTCGCATCTAGGTTAAACGAGGTATAGATTTGCGATGTTGCACGAGGAGAACCTGATGCATCTGGAATTTGAACGGGTGATGTTGTGCTTAAACTCAAAGACGTGGTATCACCTGTAGATGGATCGACTGGAAAGCCTTGCAAGTAATCACCCTTAGCATTCACGATAAAGTTGTCTTTGTTGAGCTTAAATGCACCCGCTCGAGAATAGGTGAAATCTTGTGACTGGAGCGAGTTTGACATGGCAAAATAGCCTTCGCCCTCAATCGCCAAGTCTAGCGAGTTTTGCGTAAACTTTAATGATCCTTGGTGAAACTGCTGTGCAACCATGGTAGTTTGTACACCATCGCCATTTTTCGTTTTGCCAGAGCTAAAAACCGAAGACGCGTAAACATCAGCAAATTCTGCGCGAGACTCTTTAAAACCCGTCGTGTTCACGTTAGCAATGTTATTTGCTGTTACGTCCAAGTCTTTTTGCGCGGCGGCAATACCTGTCAGTGCTATATTGAAACTCATACTCTCACCTCTAAGTTCTTAAGGTTAATTCTTTAAAACTACTATGCTATTTCAGCAATATCAGTTAAGCGCACCGCGCCTTCTTTGGTATTAATGACGATGCCGTTAGCACCATTAACATTAACACTGTCTATATTTCTAAATGTGGCCGACGGTAAAGTTTGATATTCACCTTCAATCATACCCTCCGCTTTTATGGTGTATTCACCTGGAGGCATCATCTCACCGTCTTTATTTTTACCATCCCAATCGAATCGCACAGCGCCCACACTTTGTTCGCCAAATTCAAGCGTCTTTACAAGCGCTCCAGATTCATCATAGATACCCACTGATAGATTCTGAACTGGTTCCTGTACAATCACAGAACCTTTTGTAAGTGCATCGTCACCATGTTCTAACGTCGTTGATTCGAGTAATGCTTTCTTACCAATCAGCGTTGATGCTTGAAGCGCCGAGTTAGAAGTCATCGATGCAGCTAACGAGTCAAAGTTCTCATTTAACTTTGAGATCCCCTCGGCCATGGTAAAACTTGTCATCTGCGCGATCATTTGATCGTTGTCCGCAGGCTTACTTGGATCTTGGAAAGAGAGCTGTTGAGTAAGCAGCGAGAAGAAATCTTCTTGCGATAGCTCATCTCTGGGCTTTTTCTCCTCGGCCTGTTTCTGCCTGTCCCAGTAGAGTGAATCTACACCCGTTGAAGAAGTGGCATTTACATTATTACTCATCAGCTGTTACTCCCAATTTAGCGCTGGCCTAGTTGCAATGTTTTACTAAGCATTTGCTTTGCAGCATCTGCAACTTGAACATTGGTTTGGTAAGAGCGAGAAGCAGAAATCATGTTTGCCATCTCCTCTACCACATTCACATTCGGTTTATAAATGTAGCCATTTGCGTCAGCACTTGGGTGGTTTGGGTTATATTCAACTTGAAGCGGCTTATCGCTCTCAACCACACCTAATACTTTTACTCCAACTGACGATCCCGCGACATTGCTTTGGGAAGCTGAAGCTTTGGAAAGTTCAGCGGCAAATACAGGGTGTCTAGCGCGATAAACATTATCTTGACTAGAACTCACTGAGTTTGCGTTCGAGATATTACTTGCGGTGGTATTTAGTCGCACATTCTGTGCACTCATCCCTGAACCCGCAATATCGAAAACGTTATATAAACTCATAATTATGCCCCTTGTCCGCCGAGTGCCTTCTTAAGGCCACTGAACTTACCACCAAGAAATTGCAAACTGGCTTGGTACTCTAATGCATTCTGTACATACAAATTTCGTTCCACTTGTATATCTACTGAGTTACCATCACCTGTATCTGCTTGATTTGGCGAACGATATAGTTCAGATGAGTTACTCATTTTAGTACCACCACTGAGGTGTTTTGCATCTGTTCTAACCATATCATTGCCGCTTCTTTGCATTGTCTTTGCCGCTTTCAAAGCACTAGCAAAGTCGATATCTTTAGCTTTGTATCCTGGAGTGTCTGCGTTTGCGATATTGCTTGCTAGAATTTCAGCGCGTTGTGAGCGAAGCAGCATAGTATGCTGATGTATACCCAACGCTTTATCGAAACTAATTGCCATTATCTGACTCCAAAAAATTGACTCAGGTATGACAAAGCAATCTTTAGGCCAGTTTTAAGGTTAAATTTATCCCTTAAATTTCATACAATTAAACTATATTTTTGGAATAATTAAACTTGAATCAATGTTGAGTCGGTAACGTAAATAAGAGCAAATATTCGAATAATTGACAACTTGGCTGAAGCAATTTGAGGCTAAAAGGTAGGAGATGGTTATTAGAATTACGTTACACATTGCAAATACTAGCTATAGCGACTATCCCTGCCGCTATATGTGAGTATTAAGTCTTTTTCTGATAGATAATCCCAGGATTACAACGGATCATATTAAAGTCGTCACTCAACCCCGCCATCGATTCCGACGCCCCTAAAAACAAATAGCCATTCGGGTTTAACGACTGAGCAAATTGCGAAATGATTTTGGCTTTCACTTCAGGTGAAAAATAGATCAGGACGTTACGGCAGAAAATAACATCAAACTTACCCATCAACGCGTAAGAATCTAGCAAGTTTAAATGTCTAAAGCTGACCATTTTACGGATAGGTTCAACTACCTTAGCCATTCCATTACCGCTATCCATAAAAAACTTCTTTCTGCGCTCAGGCGACAACCCTCTCGCCAACGCCAACGCGTCATATTCAGCATTCTTACACATATCAAGCATCGTGTTAGAAATGTCTGTACCGACGATCTGAACACCCATTTTCAGCGCGCCTGGGCTTTTACTCACATATTCACTCGCAGACATCGCAATTGAATATGGCTCTTGTCCTGATGAACTTGCCGCCGACCAAATCTTAACTGGACGTCTCAAGTCTTTAAACTCTGGTAAGATTTTCGATTTAATTAGCTCGAACGGATAAGTATCCCTAAACCAAAGTGTTTCATTCGTTGTCATCGCATCCACCACAGCGGCACGCAATTGCCGCTCATGGGGACTGAGTGTTTTAGCTACTAAAGACGATAGTGTTTCCACACCAAAGCGAGCCATCAGAGGAGCGAGTCGGCTTTTGACCAAGTACAATTTATTGTCACCCAGTACAATACCGCACTGTTGCTCCAAAAAGGTTCTAAATTGGTCGTACTCTTTTTGCTCTAAATGCTTATTTTCCAAGTGCTACCACCAGCTTTAATCACAATGAACCCATTTTTTAACCGCTGAAGCTAATTCATCTGGGTTAAACTTAGCAATAAAATCATCAGCGCCAACCTTCTCAATCATGGCCTGATTAAATACACCACTCAGTGAAGTATGGAGTATCACATGCAATGGCGCTAATTTTGGATCAGCTTTTATTTCAGCCGTTAGCGTATAACCATCCATTTCTGGCATTTCAACGTCAGAAATCAATAGCCCAACTCGCTCGGTGACATTATTTTGACAGTCCATTTCGGCAATTTCACGAAGCCTGATAAGTGCTTCTTTACCATTCTTTGCCAGCTCAGTCTGAACACCTAATGGCTCCAATGCACGTTTGACCTGATTACGAGCAACCGCAGAGTCATCAGCGATAAAGACAATACGTTCGCCTAAATCTTTTTGCATTTCACCATCAGAGACAATGTCAGCACTGACTTCCGTGTTGATCGGGCAAATTTCATTGAGGATCTTTTCTACGTCTAATATTTCAACTAGCTCGTTTTCAATTTCTGTAACCGCTGTCAAATAGGAATAACGGCCTGCCCCAGATGGCGGGGGCATTATTTTTTCCCAGTTCATATTCACAATGCGTTCTACCGCACTGACTAAAAAGCCTTGAACTGAACGGTTGTATTCCGCAATTACAATAAAACAATTGCGAATATCTTGAATAGGAGGCCCACCAACCGCAAGTGACATGTCAATTACGGATATTGTTTGGCCTCGAATATGAGCAACCCCTCGAATCAAAGGGTTTGACTTGGGCATGCTTGTCAATGCTGGACATTGAAGCACTTCTCGGACTTTGAAAACGTTAATGCCGAAGCGCTGTCGACCTTGAAGTCGAAAAAGTAATAGCTCGAGACGGTTTTGTCCAACCAGCTGTGTACGTTGGTTAACCGAGTCTAAAATACCTGCCATTTCAATCTCCTACTGTATAAACCGCTAATCGGAACGATCTTTGCTTCGACTCTGATATGGTTTACCACCCTTGATTAGGTGCAGTTATTAAAGCAGAATCTTTATACCTTGTTTCACCCCATAAGCATAGTCGAAACATCATGAGTTTGTTAAAAAAAACCCATTACATTCAGTTTTTTTGTTTGTTCGCTTATTTTATAGGCGTTGACTATGGTTATTGTCAGCAATATGACAACAAAACTTTAGAACAAAGCGCAATAGAATTTGTTGAACCAAATGTAGAGCAAGATCCCGACAGCCAGCTATCACTAACTGCTATACCACTTGATTCAAGAATTCCAGCAAGGGATTGTCAATCGCCGTTGCAATATAGTACAGCAATGACTCCGCCTTTTGACACTCAAGTGACAGTACAAATTAGATGCAACGATACCCTCAGCTGGACTCAATACGTCCACGTGCGTATCGATCACCTCTTCCCTATTTTAGTTAGCGCGACCATGTTAGAAAAAGGCCGTGTTATTCAGGATGGCGATGTGAAAATAGAGTATCAGCCGAAACGTTTTCGTAGAGTTTCCTATATAGAAGATAAGTCGATACTAATAGGCAGTAGAAGCAAACGTAATATCAGAGAAGGTCAAGCCTTTACTCAGGCTCATATTTGTATGGTCTGCAAAGGCGATACGGTGACGATTATTGCTAAATCAGGTGGGCTTGTGATCAAAACTCAAGGAGAAGCGCAGCAAGATGGCAACCGTGGTGAACTTATTAATATTAAAAACGCTCGCTCTGGCAAAACCTTACGTGCTAGAGTAATAGAAGTGGAAACAGTAGAGGTGAATTTATAAAAAATTTGCTAAAGTAATACTATTAAACGCCGATAACAAGGCTGAGAGTATAATTTTATTGGGTCTACAATCATGGTTAATCAAGTTAACGGTCAGAATCAGTCTACATCCGTTGCTAATAATGTTAAGCAACAGAAGGCTGAATTGCAAAGAAATGATGCTAATAGTGCGTCAGTTAAATCACCAGCTACACCGAAAGCAGCTGCGGATTCAGTGAGCCTGACTCCACAAGCGCAACAGCTGAAAACGGTCAACGAAAAAGCGCAGCAGTCATCAGGCTTTGACGACAAGAAAGTCGAAGAACTGAAAAAAGCGATTGCAGAAGGCAAGTATCAAGTTGACGCGGAAAAACTAGCCAAAAACATAGCTGCATTTGAGTTCGAAATATATGGATGATTTGGTTCGGCTCTGCCACCACAAACTTTCAGAACAAATCTCGACGCTAGAAGCGATGACCCAGCTTCTGGCTCGTGAGCTTGACGAGCTCGCGTCTCGGCGTGGCGACAACTTAAAAGAAATCGCTCGTGAAAAGCTAACTCTCATTTCAAAACTGCAAAAGCTCGACAATGAATTGTCAAAAACTGAGTCTCACGTCTTTGAAAGCAGTGAAGTAGCCCCGCTCGTTGCTAAAGTGCGAGCACTACTCAGTGAGTGCCAAACCAAAAATGAAATCAATGCTAAAACGGCTCATCAGGCTAATGTAAGCACACGTGAACTAAAAGGGATCTTAATTGGCGCACCAACTTCGATTACATATGGTCAAGATGGCAGCGTGAAAAGTAGCGACAGTGAATTGGTACGTAACCTAAAGGCGTAGCCACGCCTGTCGTATTTTAGTATTGAAGAACAATCGAAGTGAAGCGCATTAAGTAAGCGATATGTGATGAGTGCTTACTTAAAGCTATAAGATATCTTCTTAATTTTCTGCGGCTTGACTTGAGTAATATACAAATCATAAACGCGTTTCATATCAAGCTCTAACTCCGTCGCGTAAGTATCACCAACTGCGTAACTTTTCAGCACCTTAGCCCCACGAACAAGTCCATTTACTTGGCTCTTAAGACCGTCGTTTTGCGCAACCGCTCCTTTTACCGTAATAGTGGATGTCAAATTCTGGCCATACAGTTGCTCAGCCAATTCACGATACGCTTCTAATTTTGACACTTTAATGGCCATTAGCTGCTTCTCACCCGCAGTTTTACCCGGCTGAGCACTCAAAGGAGCGTACCCCACAGCCCGTAAAACAGGAAAAGTTTCCGGTTGCACTGTTTCATATTCAATATGCTTATCAACGAGGCTTGAACAGCCGCTGAGCCCTGCTAGCGAACAAACCATAACAACTGAACTGATAGAATTAGTGATACGCATTTCACCACACTCCGCTACAATATATACCAATCAAAATTAAGCACTTCCCCAACATCTTGGTCTCGCAAGGGTTGTCGTGGTTTCATTGAGTATTGGCAAGAAATAAAATTAACTTTCATAATGTATGATTATGCACGAACCTTGCCAAAATTTGGCACAGGTATTGCTGAGTTGAAGAGTAGTTTTTGATCTGGGCATTTAAACATGAAAAAGCAATTCGCGACCAGTCTATCACTGTTGTGTATCACCCTGGTTCATCCAGCTTATGCTGAATGGTTTGAAGTTACCGGCATAGCTGACGTTAAAAATGGCGACCATCAAAAAGCCAAAAGAAAGGCGGTAAATGACGCCATCACACAAGCTTTGCTGTTTTCTGGCGCTTCGGTGAGTAGTGTGCAAACCGTCACCGATGGTGTACTCACCCAAGATCAACTTAAGATCCGCTCAAATGCTGAAATCCAAAGTGCCAACGTAATTGCTGAAGCAAAAGTTGGTGACTCATGGCAGGTGACATTACATATCGATATTACCCCACAGAGTGCTCAGTGCCCTACTAGTGCTTACGACAAACAGGTTGCAGTCACACAAAGTCAGTTAAAAAATAAACACCAAGCAACACTAGGTCAAATTTTTGACATAAATAAAGCGGTGAGCGAGCGCCTATACCAGACAATGTCTGAACAAAAGTTGAGCTTAGAACCTGTTCCTTATTTCGCACAGACCATAGACGTTAACCGCTTTTTCAGCCAGCGGTTTGATTATAATGAACAGCTAATCGAGACCATTACGGCAAATACGAACAGCCAATTTGTATTACTGAGTCAAATTACTGATATTGCAGGTGTCGATAAACTTAATAGCGACTTCGCATTTTGGCAAAGTGATAAATATTTAAGAAGCTTCAAGGTAGACTTTGCGCTGTTTGATGCACTTTCTCATGAAAGGGTGTGGCAAAAGCAATATGCCACTCAAGGCGTGTGGCCGTTTAAGAAGACCAAATTAATTGATGTGTACAGTGAGCGCTTTTGGCAGACAGATTATGCTGATGAGATCCAAACCACGCTGACACAAATCGCAACTGATTTAAACGCAGCGGTGGCCTGCTTACCAACCAACGGCAAAATCCTACATATCGATGATGAACAAGTCGTTATTAATTTGGGCCGCATGCATGGCTTAGAGAATGGCCAGATCCTTAACGTAGCGCATAGTAATCCGCTGACTAATATCGATGGTAAAATATTTATGCATCAAATTAAAACCATTAATAAACTGCAAGTGATCCAGGTGAATGCGCAAAACGCCATTGCGGTAAATATCAGTAATCGCCCACTTCACAATGTGCAAATTAATGATTTGGTTGAAATTCAAATAGAAAATGAAAATGAGTTTGAACTGTAAGGTTAAGACTACCTATGACGCTGACAAGATTTTCGACGACTTTACACACTCTACATCATGCTTCCGCCGCCCATTTACTTTGGTAATTCCACGCAAAAGTGATACCAATGGCGTCCCCAGTAGGAATCGAACCTACATCTAAGCCTTAGGAGGGCCTTGTTTTATCCATTAAACTATGGGGACAATCTCTAAAGTCAGATAACAATCGCCTTTTTTGACCTTCACTAGCGGGATCTGCGGTACTTAATACCAATGAAAGTCGAGAATTGTTGATTCTCTGTTGTACTGCATCTCAGTGACTTCGCTTTAGTATACTGATCTTAATGAACTTTTAAAGGTTAATAGTCAATTTATTCGCGGTAATAAATGAGCTGGCTCAGTAGGTGAATACGCAGCAGTTAAGACCCACTACTGCGCTATCAGTTACTTCACTTGAGGTGTGAATAAGAAGTAGGATAGTTCTTCGTTTAATAAAACCTAAACGGTATTTTCTTCTAAAAACCGCTATTTGAAGTACTACCTTGCAGCGGTTGCCTGATCATCAAGGATAAAATACGGGATGGTCACCACCGTGCTTGCGATCACTAAGTTAGTGTTAAACTCTAACAATCTTGCATTTACCTCCACGCCTCGTGGACGGTAAACCATAGTGCCTGTGAGCAAATGGCTGGGAGATTGCGTGTTTTTCAAGCGGCTTGCTTTACGCGAAAAAGTCAAGTCACCACTGGATGTCACTTCAATTTTCCCCAATGCTTTAAAGTCTAACGCTTGATAACCCAGCTTTTGCATTTGATGCATTAAGGACTCAGCCAATTGGTTTCCTAGCTGGTTTGTATCCCTTAATGATTCATTAAAGTTGACAAAACTGGCTACCGCTATCGACTCAGGCTTTTGCCCTAATACAGTATCTGACAGTTCCAACGCAATTTGATTGGCGTAGTTAGCAATTTCTTTGCGATGACGATAGCTAACGAAACCAATATCTTGCAATACCGAGGCTTGTGAATCTTCATTACGCTCTTGCTCTTCCATCATGGCATACAATATTTCCATGTCGGATTGCTGCGTTTCTGTAGGTTCGGAAGCCGTTTGTTTTGTCATTTCGCAGCCACCGAGTAATGCAAGTGTCGTCGCGAATAGCACTACATTTTTCATCATCGCCTCCGAATTAGTTCGCACGCTCTATACGAATGCCATCGTATGCCGCACCATCTTGTAGGGCGTTAACTACGTTTTGCGGTAAAAAGCCTTGAGCAGAACCCACGACACTTTTACTTCTAAGCCCAACCACTCTGGCATTAACCATAACCCCGCCCTGATGATTCACCAAAGTACCACCTAGCACATACAAAAAAGGATGGTCGTCAGATAGCTCTAAAAAGTCACGGCTAAAAATGAAATCGCCTTCAGGTGTCACCCGGATATAGTCTGTTGTTTTAAAGTCCACAACAGGGATCCCAAATGCATGAAGCTCATGGATAAAGCTTTCAGCCAACTGGTTACCCAGCAAGGAACCTTTATCAAATTCTTTATCTAAAAATACAAAGCTTGTCACTGCTACCGGCGTTTTCTCATTCACGTGTTTCAAGTTTGCAACCATGTCTTGCATAATAGACTGGACATAGTGAGTGACATTTTTACCAGCCATTTGCTGAGAAACAGAGAATTGTTTCATACCGTTTGGATTACTTTGATACATCGAAGATTTTTCAAAGCCATTACGCACGGGCTCAGCCTGAGCATTATCCACCGCAAAAAAGTTACTCTGAGCACAGCCAACCATCAATGAAAGCGGCAAAACCAAACTTAATACTTTTTTCATTACTTTCATCTCCACTAATATTGGCTTCGTATAATCTGACCGTCACGATTTGTGACACGCTCCGTACCCCACATAACAGCTTTTGGAATGCTGATTGATGCGGCTGAGACGGCTCGATTATGTAACGTATCGACCAGACGCGCATTGACCAAATAGATATCCCGACTTTCTACGATTGTCCCGACCACCACGAGGTCAATTTTCTGGCGCTGATTCAGCACATTCAATTCTCGACTTAACATACTATCGGCAGAACTTTGTAAAGATAAAGCGTTTCTGAGTCGATATTCCACGACATCTGCCCCCATTTGACTTAAATGGGTCATGAGGGATTCTTGCAAGGCCACGCTCAAGCCTGAACCTTGCCCAGCAACGGTATCATCCAGCTGATTAGCCTTAAAAAAACTTGTCACAGCAACCGTTGAGTTCGGCTTGAACGGCCGTACATACCGCCCGAGTTCCGCGGCTAACTGAGCGCCAAACCCATCTAAGTCAGGTAAGATTTCTTGCTGCTGGGTCGCTTCTCTTTTGCCGACCTGTTGGCTGTTTGTACACCCTGCCAACAACATAATCACTATGAGTGCTAGATATTTCATTTCACCAAGCCCACGATAAACTTATTGGATAAAATGCAAAATACGCACCAAGTTTTAAAGTCGATGACTGGTGTAATGGCTAACCAAACAGCTTAAACCTGCACGCTTAAGTTGCTGGCAACCTTTGTATGCAGAGGCCTTATCTGCAAATGCACCTAATTTGAGCCGATAATATTTCGTATTTTGAATATCTATTTGCTCGATATTCACTTCGCTTGTTGCAAAGTCTTGCGGTAACTTATCCTTGAGTTGCTCGTAGGTTTGCCTAAGCTTGGTATATTCCGTTGTAGAGGCCAATTGAATTGCGAATTCAGCTATCTCGACAGGCTGTTCTTGTTTCTCGGTGGGCTTTGTTTTTTGCTCTATCACTTGCTCGGGTTGCTCTGCTAAAAGCTCAGCATACTTTTGCTTTGCAAGCGAATTTGATAGCTGCATCGCAATAACATCTAAATCTTCCTGCACTTCTTCAAACTTAGCAACCTGCTGTTTTAGCGCTCTGAGCTGTTCTACTTCTTGTTGTAAGGTGCTTACCTGCTGTTCCAGTAAAGATAGCTGCTTCTTCATTTGTAATGAGTCAAGTTGACTCTTGCTCGCAGTTGCTTGGCAACCACTTAACGCAACGAAACTGAGCATAATGAGATGCCACTTAATTGATTGCATTGTTTTCTCTTTCATAAATAGTTAAGGCTTCCACCGTGCAAGAAACTTTGAAGGGAAGTAGATTTTGGCAAATATTTGCCGCATTTTGTGTGGTGTCATCTCTTAATATAAGTAAATAAGTGGCGTCGCCTTCTTGTTGCGCATACCCAAAACCACCGCTTAATAACGCGGGATAACGCTTAGCCAAAATCGCCGCATACACTTTTAATATCGTTAATGTCTTGAAGCGTCCAACTACAGCAAACTCTTGCGTGGTTGCGCGCTGTCGTTGTAATTCGTGATTTACATCAAGCAGCAAGTCTCCCTCTGCACTTAACTCCACTTCTATCTGTTGAGTACTGGCTACCGCGAGCCTTTTCGCATCACTTATCGCTGTACGGTAAGTCCCAGGCTTCAAACTAGTAAATACATAGTAGCCGTCATATGCCGTCTGAGTGCGCGCGACTTCGTTACCCATTTCATCAAGTAAACTAACGGTGGTGAACCCTGCAGGTCGGCGCTCAGTACCCTCATTGATTTCAACAATACCTTCAACTTCCGACGAGTTTACAAATGGTATTTCAACATATTCAATATGACCGGGTCTTGGAGTGAATGAAAAGCCATCGTTAGCGGGAATTAAAAAGGGTTCGGGGATCGTTTCTTTGTCAACAATAATATCTGTTCGTTTGTAATTAACCATTGCGGGTAATAGAGCCACACCGTCGTCGTCAGTTTTACCTTGTGCAAAGTTTTGCAATGCTTTTATAGTTACCCCCTTCAGCGGTAACTCCCCATCGTCAAGATAGCCGTTATTATTTTGGTCGATAAAAGCACGAATCATCAAAGAGCCAAACTGCGACAAGCGTTTGCCAGTTAAAAAAACCTGATCTACGGTTTCGCCTGCTCCAATACTTACTTGTCCAGAGAGGCCTAGTTGCCAGTTATCATCGTTATCGTATTGCAAGTCTGTTAACAACCGAAACTTATCATGGTTCCAGCTCAATCCAAGTTCGGTTTTATAGTATTCCGCAGCAAAGTCTTTGTATAAGGTAATGCCAAGAGCAAGCTCAGGACTTAGCGCTTTGCTCAACTCTAGCTCAGCGGCTGTAATTTCATTAGCAGGTTTTATGTCATACCAAGTAGTAAAACGACTATATATCCCAAAAATCCTTCGCTGCCAGCGCAAGTAGCCACTCACATCGCTGGCTTGATCTGTCTGCGCTTGCCACACAAATTGGTTACTGAAAGTGCCCCAATAATTCCCCGTGCTAAACAGCAGCGACGCTTGCTCGGTGGTGTCTATATTAGCTCTATTAAGCTGAAAGTATTCAGCACGATAGTAAATTTTAGCGGCATCAAAAAGAGACCAATCTCCCGCCGCCGTTAATTTTATCTCGGTCGCATTTTCATCCCGTTCTAAATCTTCCTTTAGCTCAAATTTAGCACCTACCTGCTGGCCAAATAGACGGGTTCGAGTATTTGCAGAGAGACGTTGGTTCGCTTCGCTCTTACTATAGTCAACATCCAGTAATAGTCGTTTATTAATATTGGTGTTAAATCCTGTAGAAAAGTATTGTTCTGAGGCGCTATTTTTTACACCTTGACGATGCTGCAAGCCTGCATACACCGCAAAATTTTTAGTAAGACCGTAGTCAAATCGACCATTTACCTGCCAGCTTGATGCTCCTGATACCGCAGTCTTGTCGCCCAGTATACTTTTGCCCGTCTCAGTAATTGATACGGCAAAAAAGCCTTCATCTTCGTTTACGGTGCTCTGTTCAACATAATAGGTCTGCACTTCTTTTGATACTTGACCTTGCCCTCCATACATCACCAGTTCAAAGGTATTTTCACCAAATAGTAAATCAATATTTTCAAACTCATAGCGCCCAGATTGAACATTATTTTCTTGCCCTATTAGCAATCCATTTCGATAAAGCTCTACGTCCCACCCTACCTGAACAGGACCTGAGATGACAATACGCTGACGGTTAGTGCGGCTATCTAACGGCGCGTTACTGAAGTTCACTCCTCGCCCTTCTTCATTTAGCGCATCAACTCCAACTTGAACACTCTGTACATCACCGAGCGATACCTTGGTAAAGTTGCCAAACGGTAAAACATCGGCTTTTTTAGAAGCACGGTTTAGGGATAATCGTGAGCGATTAATCACATCTCCCTCTCTACCAGCAATAAAATACTGAGCTTGCCAATAGGCGATGTCTTGCGAACCAATAAGGGAATAAGACGTCTGACTAATGTCTTCAGTCACCTGCGCATTTATCTGAGCATCCAGCACTGGTTTACCGATGCTTTGATAAGGACTTGGTCGCCACGGTAATGTTGCGCTGGCATTGCGGTCAAACCTGACAACTTCTCTTCCTAATCGCTGTTGCTGCGCTTCTATTGGCAGAATTAGCCTACTTTTAACCGTAAGAGATAAATCCTGTATATCGGTAAACAGGCTCACATCGAATAAGGTCGCAACGATATAATCGGCGAGAAATACCTCACCATTGATAACCTGAACTTCCTTATCACTCAATTGCGTTCGCTGCCCTTTGCTCTCAACTAAATGCGCTTTGGCATTAAGACTAAAGGTGTTTTCAGGTGCGAAGAACCAGCCATCAAAAGTTCCTGATACATCTTCTGATACCACAAAGCCCAAAGCTGAAAACAAGCTCAAGAGTTCCACATTGACGCCTTGTTCCGACGTCACCGCGATCACTTCACCTAAATATAAATTTCCTTTATAAGCGGATAAAAACAGTTCCGTACCAACATCAACCCGAGAGACCACCCGCTCACTTTGCTGTATCGCAAGTTTTGCTTTCACTCGTTCAACCCGTTCTAATAGCTGTTGCAAAGTATCAACCTGCGATGCCATAGCAGGTTGATAGCATAGTATGCCAATTAGTAACGCGCGCCAAATAGCGGGGGCTCTCATTACGTTCGCTTACCCTAAACTACAAAGATACCGAATCATCTACAAAGGTGCGGTCAGTGTACTCCTCATCACCCACATACTTGATTAAGACCTTGCCTGATGGCCCAAGCTTAATTGCAGGGTCTATCGAGAATTCTACACTCCTTTGATTAAGCTCTGGATATACGGCAAACTTATTTAATACTCCGATCCGCACTGGTTTAACGTCATTTTTCCCCTGCCAATAAGCGGATAATTCGCCAAAGCTACTATATTTCCCGGTTCGATTAAGTAGTACCGTAATTGCCTGACGACCATTTTTCGCGTTGCTTACAATGACATCCTCAAGCTGTACTTGCGGGTTCGCATCGCCAACTCGTAGCATCACCGGAATGCTATAGCTCATCAGCACGTCAATATTGATACCTTCTTGCAGCTTGCCTTTATTATTCGGCAGCTCCCTAAAAAGCAAATGTGAGCGATACTCTCCTTGTTCCATATTCGCCTTTCTGCGCACAGCCAGCTTTATTACCTGACGCTCACCAGGCCCTAGTGTTACTTGCCTAGGTGAAATACGAATGAAATGGCTTGCAGCCATAGGGTTCATTTTTTGCTCGGCAAAGTTGGCATAACCACCTTCTTTAAGTGCTAGCTTCTCTTGAAATTCAAGTCGATAAGATTTGGTCACATCACCATTATTAATGATTGTAACCCTCTCAATTCTCTGACGCTCTTCGAAAGCAACCCGTGTTGGGGTGATCATCAGATTGGCGCTTACTTTACAGCAACAAAACAAAAGCAGCGTTAATATTAATTTATTCATAATTTAGTAAGACAAAGTTATTTCAACGTTCAAGGTTTGCACTCCATCCGATAGCGATTTACCATTGCCAGCAAAGCGCAATTGACCACCGACCTTAAACTCACCAGACCCAACACTATCGGTGTAAATCGCCTTCTCGTGATACAGCTCTGTCAATTGGAAGGCATCGGATGCACCAAGATTCCAATATCCAAACCAGTCGTTGTAAATGGTAGATTGGACGCTAATTTGGCGATTGTGAGGAAAATCGGTCAAGAGGATTTCTGCCGCATGACCAAACTCTACGAATAGAATATTGCTTGAGGTTTGTGGCCTAACATTAGGTTCTATTGTCACAGTGCCTGCGCTATTTTGGTCAATAATCGCAATAGTGCCAAAGCTCAATTTCTTAACGACCGATATATCTTGAGCTTTGGCCCAGTGACTGGCAAAAAGCAATGCCAGTACCATGTAACGCCACATGTTTTAGTAAGCGATTTCGATATCAACTTTACTGGTGTATACACCACCACCATACGTATCTGTTCCAGAAAGTGCTTTCGTACTTAATGTCGCACCAACGGAAAGCGTTGCGGCACCATTTGCATCAACCCTAAACTTGTTGTTTGTCACTTCACTATTAGGCTGTGCACCACTTACCACATAAAACTCAAAATCCTTTAAATCAAAAGAGGCATTACCCACGCTATCAACCGTAGTTGCGGCCGGAACTGTAATCGTTAGCTCAGTGTTTGGCGCTGCATCAGTAATATTGATAGAGCCTGCTCCACCTGTACTAATAAGGTTTATTACTGCGTCACCAGTATTCTTGATTTCAGGATCGGTCAGTGTTGGATCCGCCTCAATCTTCATCGTGGCGACATCAGCTGCATCGCCCTGCACTCGAATGATACCGAAATCAAGCGGATCACCAGCTTCCGCTGAAAATAAGTTTTTAACTTCTACTTTAACTTCAAGACGGGCAGTATCTTTAGCAATTGCTGAAGAAGTAAGTAAAGCAGCGGAAATAGAGCTTGCAACAAGCGCAGATTTAATCAGTGTTTTCATCTTTAAATTCCTTTAGGAGTCATTTTTATCATCACCGCAATGCCATTTTTTTGGTGACTTATTGTTTATCGTTCCCAAATGGGAAAACTTTAGTAAAAATTAAAGCATTAATCTCCTACAATCAATGCTTTGGATAGAAAATAGTCTACAGTAGATTTTTGCTTCTTGAGTTGATCTTAATCCAGAAACTGTTGCCCAATCCCACATTTCAAATGCTTGAATTCGAAATTCTGCCTCAGAGAATATACTAGGAAACTTTCGCTTTACTGCCGCTAATAGCGCTTGATGTTGCTCAACTTGAGGCATGGAATTGATGGATATTGGAAACAACTTGAGTTGAATTCCAGTCGTTTGATTCGCCTTTTGTTTACTGGCGGAATAACGCTTAACCTCTACGTCAGTAGTCGATGCTGCTTGGATATTATCGACGCTAGCTTGAGACTCTAACAAAGTCAGCAGGTTTGAGAGATCCTGTTCTAACGAGCTCAATCGCTTAATACTTTTGAGCTGTTGCTCACTTAACTGCGAGGGCTGTTGAACTGAATGACTACAGCCACCTAAGGTGATTACAGAGCCGAGTAGTAAAAGTTTAAAAAACTGAATATTCACAATAAGTTATAACAAAAATCCATTTTCTGCTATGGTACATAAATCGCGGTAAATAACCAAATGCTTTTACCGCAAATATCGGTACATTTAACTTTTTGCAATAGAGTCGATAAGAGAAGCAAGCTCAGTTGAATACTCTTCTCTTCGCATCGCATGCTCAACTATCGCTTTTAAATAGCCAATTTTACTTCCGCAATCATGGCTTTTTCCACGTAGCGAGTATGCATCAACTTGCTCTCGCTCCATCAACATGGCAATCGCATCGGTCAATTGAATTTCACCACCAGCACCTAGCGGTGTTTTTGCCAAAAGTGGCCAAATAGATTTATTTAACACGTAACGACCAACAACAGCTAAGTTTGAAGGCGCATTTTGTTGTTCAGGCTTTTCGACAATAGACTGCATTGCGCCTGACTCTCCTTGCACTAGCGCTGCTCCTCCCAAATCCACAATACCAAACTGGGAGACGAGTTCAGGCGCTACCGCTTCTACCATCACTTGGCTATTACCTGACCCTTTAAAACGCGCGATCATATCAGCAAGATTATCTTTTGTTAGATCGCATGCAGCGTCATCGACCAATACATCGGGCAGCATAACCACAAAGGGCTCATCGCCAATCACAGGTGCAGCGCAGTTGATGGCATGACCAAGGCCACGAGCCTCACCTTGACGCACATGGATCAGCGTAACGCCTTTGGGGCATATAGATTGTACTTCTTCTAGCAGCTGACGCTTCACCCGTTTTTCCAGTGTTGCTTCCAACTCAAAGCTTTTATCAAAGTGGTTTTCAATTGAGTTTTTACTTGAATGGGTTACCAGGACAATTTCTTTGACGCCAGCGGCCGCTGCTTCATCTACCACATACTGGATCAGAGGCTTATCGACAATTGGCAGCATTTCTTTTGGAATGGCCTTCGTCGCAGGTAACATGCGAGTGCCAAGACCCGCCACTGGAATAACGGCTTTCATAAATGCTCCTAAATCGCGACCGGTGCCTTTATATGCGGATGACATTCGTAGTTCACCAACTCAAAGTCTTCAAACTTAAAACCAAATATGTCTTTTACTTGAGGGTTGATCTGCATTTGCGGCTTCGCAAACGGCGTTCGGCTTAACTGCTCTTCAACTTGTTCCATATGGTTTAGGTATAAATGGGCATCGCCGAAAGTATGTACAAAATCACCCACTTCTAAGTCACAAACTTGTGCAATCATCATCGTTAACAGCGCATAGCTTGCGATGTTAAAGGGCACACCTAAGAAAATATCCGCACTGCGCTGATAAAGCTGGCAAGAAAGTTTGCCATCTAGTACATAAAATTGGAATAACGTGTGGCAAGGTGGCAACGCTTGTTTGCCCATCGCTGCATTTTCTTTCGGTGAATAGTTAGTATCAGGCAAAAGCGCAGGGTTCCAAGCACTCACAATCAGGCGACGAGAGTCAGGGTTGGTTTTGATTTGCTCTACAACATCTTTGATTTGATCTATCACTTCACCATTTGGCCCCGTCCAAGAGCGCCACTGGCTGCCATAAACTGGCCCTAAGTCCCCTTCATCCGTTGCCCAGCCATCCCAAATGCTAACGCCATTTTCCTTTAGGTATTTGATGTTAGTATCGCCTTGCAAGAACCAAAGTAGCTCGTGGATAATCGAGCGTAGATGACACTTTTTCGTCGTTACAAGCGGAAAGCCTTCTTGCAAGTTGAAGCGCATCTGGTATCCAAAAACACTCACTGTGCCAGTGCCAGTGCGGTCTTCTTTTTTTGTGCCATTATCACGCACATGGCGCATCAGTTCTAAATATTGCTTCATTGTTCGCTACTCTTTAACTTTTAACTTGCTCGTTAGATGGGTTGCTACCTTCTCGCTTATATGCCCATACCATAAGGATAGCCCCTGCAATCACCATAGGGAGGGATAAGATCTGACCTTGAGAAATAAAGCCACCATATAAGCCAATATGTGCATCTGGTTCACGGAAATACTCGATTGAGAAGCGGAAGACACCGTAACCGGCTAAAAATAGACCTGCTACGCTGCCCGCTGGGCGCGGTTTTTTTCTAAACCATACCAACATCACAAACAATACCAACCCTTCAAAAAACGCTTCATAAAGTTGCGATGGGTGGCGCGGCTGTGGTCCGCCCGTTGGGAAAATAAATGCCCAGGGAACATCCGTTACACGACCCCATAATTCGCCATTAATGAAGTTACCGATACGACCAGCAAAAAGCCCAACAGGCACCATAGGAACGACAAAGTCACCTACCGATAAAATCGAACGTTTGTTTTTAAGCGCATACACGATAATTGCCGTGATAACGCCCAATGCACCGCCATGGAAAGACATACCGCCTTGGTCCACCCTAAACAAATAAAGCGGGTTTTCAATAAAATGAGAGAATTGATAAAACAACACGTAACCAATTCGCCCGCCCAAGATCACACCGAGCATACAGTAAAAAACTAGGTCGCCAACTTGGTCTTTATTCCAACCAGAGTCTGGTTTTTTTGCTTCTTTCCCTGCCCACCACATGGCGAACATAAAGCCGATTAAATACATTAATCCATACCAACGAACACTTAACGGTCCGATGGAGAAAATCACAGGGTCTATCTGTGGAAACTGCAAAGCCATAGCCTTTCCTTAATTCATTAACATATTGCCAGCGATAACAATGAGTAACGCCGCAAACACTTTCTTAATCGTTGTGACTGGTAAGTGGTGCGTAGCTTTAGCACCAATAGGTGCCATAAACCATGAAGTTGCCACTATACCAAACAAAGCCGGTAAATAGACAAAACCTAAAAATCCATGTTCAATATCCACATGTTGGCTGCCAGAGGCGATATAGCCAAAGGAGCCAAAGATAGCGATAACAATACCACTGGCAGACGCACATCCTATCGCTTTTTTCATATCAACAGAGAAAAATGTCAGTAGTGGGACGATTAATGCTCCCCCGCCGATACCAATCATTGCAGACAGCGCCCCCGTTACCGAGGTTAGCATCGCAAGTATCGGTCCTTGCGGTATAACTCTGGTTGATTGTGGCGGTCTTCTGGAACTCCACGCCATTTTCAATGCAATGCCCACAACACTAACCACAAAAATAATTCTGACGAGTTTTTCAGGCAACATCACTGCGGCAAAACCACTGCCCAACGCGCCGACTGCCACACCTAACATCACCCATGGAGCAATGTGCCATGGAACATTGTCATTTTTATGATGCGCTTTGGCTGAAG
The DNA here is from genome assembly GCF_002850255.1 of Pseudoalteromonas sp. NC201. Lineage (NCBI taxonomy): Bacteria > Pseudomonadati > Pseudomonadota > Gammaproteobacteria > Alteromonadales > Pseudoalteromonadaceae > Pseudoalteromonas > Pseudoalteromonas sp. NC201. The sequence goes on along the minus strand of NZ_CP022522.1, from coordinate 1,393,416 downwards.
ATGTCGAAGTGAAAATAATGGAGGCGAGAGACGTCGCAATTGCAACTAACACCACTTGATCTGTGGGTATAACATTAAATTTGGTCAAGATGACAGATAAAATAGGGACTATCAGCAGCCCGCCGCCGATACCAAGTAGACCTGCCAAAAAGCCAACTGCACAGCCGAGCAAAGCGCAAAGTACAACGATGAGTATAATAGTTTCCATCAACAAGCTCTTATTCTTATAGCGCCGTAATGGTAGCGTAAATAGCCTTAAGAAGCACCCTTTGCTTGGTGGCTGGTATAGAGTAATTCTGCAAAATGATGTTCTATCATAAATTCTTTAATAATTCGGCGCACTTGCTTAGATGACGGCTGTGCTAAACAATTTTCAAGTAAAGCTTCCATATCCGTTACTCTCAGTCTACGTAACACCCATTTTACTTTGTTCAGTGATGAGATATTCATGCTCAAACGGCGATACCCCATTGCAATAAGCAAGATTGCTCCCTCAGGCTCACCGCCTAATTCTCCACACAGGCTAAAAGGCAGCTCGTGTAATTCACACTGCTGTGCAATCTGGTTTAACACTCGTAATACACTGGGGTGATAAGGGTCAAAAAGATCCGCTACTTGCGCGTTGGTTCTATCAACGGCTAATAAATACTGCGTCAAATCGTTACTGCCCACAGAGCAAAAATCAATTTTTTTCGACCACTCAGGTAACAAGTACACGCTAGACGGTACTTCGAGCATCACGCCGATTTCTGGTCGGTCGATGGTATAAAAAGGATCGGCCCATTCGTCTTGCAACTCAAAACAAGCCTGCTCAATGAGTGCCATCGCTTCATCTATTTCCTCACTATGACCCACCATAGGCAACATGATCTGTAAGTTGCCAAGACCTGCGTTTGCTTTGATCATCGCTTTGATTTGATCCAAGAAAAGTTCGGGGTGATCCAGCGATACACGAATGCCCCGCCATCCTAAAAATGGGTTTTCTTCTTTGATATCAAAGTAATCTAGAATTTTGTCGCCACCGATGTCTAAAGTCCGCATCACTACGGGCTCAGGGTGATAACGTGATAACACCTCGCGATACCAGACTTCTTGCTCCGATTGTGTTGGGAATTGGCCTTTTTGCATAAACCAAGACTCAGTACGATAAAGACCAACGCCATCGCAATAACTGGCGCTTAATGTCTCGGTCGATAGATCAAGCCCAGCATTTAAGAGTAAATTTATACGCTCACCATCGAGTGTTATAGGCGGCAAATCATGTTCCGCTTCAAACTTATCATGCAGAATGTTGTCTTTACGTTTGATTTCAACGTACTCATTGACCAACATTTGCGAAGGCGAAATATAAAGCCTCCCAGAATACGCATCCATGATCATAGACTTACCATCAAACTGTAATAATGGAATGTCTTCTATGCCCCAAATAGCGGGAACGCCCATCGCGCGAGTGAGAATGGAGGCATGAGAATTGGCCGAGCCATGCACACTGACTACCCCTTTGAGCTTTTCTTTTGGTACTTGCGCTAACATAGTCGGGGTCAAGGTATGGGCGATTAGAATCGTATTATCTGGATAGTGTTTTACAGCTTGCTCAGTTGAGACTAAATGCTGGAGCACGCGCAGGCCAATATCATTAACATCAATCGCACGCTCTTTGATATAAGGATCACTCATCATATCAAACTGAGCCACAAGCTTTTCGATAACAAGCTTTAGCGCGGTTTTTGCGTTCCAGCCTTGTTGTATCTCAGACTCCACTTGTTTACCTAAACTCTTGGCATCCAAAAGTTGCTGATAAACTTCAAACACAGCTACCGCTTCTTTTGGAATATCATCACTCAGAGTTTTGGCTAAAATATGGAATTCTTGCCGAGTCGCGGCAACCGCTTGATGAAACAGCTGAATTTGCTGCTGAATATTGTCACTATGCTGCGGTTCAATACTCGCAAAATCAATATGGGGTAACACCACATAACCATCACCTAAGGCAATACCTGGTGCACTCGATACCCCTTTTAACACTGAGGTTCTGTGACTGCTTGCATCTTGTTGAAGTAAAGTTTGAATTTCGGTGTTGGCAAGCTGTGAAGCCAATTGCGCTGAAAGCGTAATAAGAAAGGACTCTTCATCATGGCTAAATACACGAGCAATCTTTTGCTGCACCACAATAACCCCAAGCACTTTACGCTGGTGTACAACGGGCACTGATAAGAAAGCATTGTAGCCTTCTTCATTGACCTCAGGTGACAATTTGAATCTTGGATGTGATTGGGCGTGGGCAACGTTAATTGGCTCTTCACGCTGGGCAACAAGACCGACTAGGCCTTCGGTAAATCCCATTCGGAATTTTCCGATTGCTTCAGGGTTTAAGCCATCCGTTGCCATCAGGATAAAGTTATCTTGACTGTAATCGGCAAAATAAACTGAGCAGCATTCAGTGTGCATGGCATCTTTGACCATAGTAACAAAGCAATTTAACGCGCTTTGTAGGTCACTTTGCTGTGCCACTGACTCAGCAATCGATCTTAACGTTGCTAACACCTGCTGCTCCTATTTTTATCGTTTTGTGCGCCAGAAATCCTTCTGCCCTTGCTGTTCACGTTTACCAAATGGCATCGCAAACGGAGCGAATTCCTTCATCACTCGACGATAGACATCACGCTTAAACGATACAACTTGACGTACTGGATACCAATAGCTAACCCAGCGCCAATCATCGAACTCAGGGTGATGCGTACGTAATAAGTCTACGTCTTCATCTTTACACCTAAGTTTCAATAAAAACCATTTCTGCTTTTGCCCGATACAAACTGGGCTTGAATCTCGTCTAATTAACCTTTTTGGTAGTTTGTAACGTAACCAATGTTTAGAACTTGCTACTATTTCAACATCTTCTGGCCTAAGTCCAACTTCTTCATGAAGTTCACGATACATCGTTTGCTCAGGTGTTTCCCCTTGATCTATTCCGCCTTGAGGAAATTGCCAAGAGTGTTGTCCGTAACGACGGGCCCAAAAAACCTGCCCCTGATTATTACAAATCACTATTCCGACATTGGCACGAAACCCTTCGGCATCAATCACCTTAGTGCCTCATTTATAAGTCGATTTTTAATGATTGTTCCACAACTCCCGCGCCACGGCAAATTTAATTCCATTCTATACCTAAATTATCTCAGCATACTCTCAAGTTACCCACAACTTGTGCATAATTAAGTATTTTTCAGTTCAAATTACGAACAAATCCACAATTACACACTTCAAACCTCAGGTTTTCCACATATTCTGTGGATAATTATGTTTATAGTCTTGTATTTATCCAAAGCCATAAGATTTCCAAGCCGCTCTGACTGTAGCAAAATAAAAATAACTTCATATTTATCATATAGATAATAAAGTTATTACTTTAACCGTATGTTGAAATCACAAACCACACTTAAGTTGAGTGCAAAATAACCAACTTACTTCACCACATGATTTCTTTTATAATCGTGTTTTTAGGGGATAGACTCAGGAGTATCGCTTGCCATCAGTTACACCACCACGCTCTGTGGGCGAACTTATGCAGCGTGTTGAAAACATAGCCGGTTTAACATTAGGTGAACTCGCTCATCAGCTCTCGTTTAAAACACCGCAAGACTTGCTCAAAGAGAAAGGCTGGGTAGGACAACTCATAGAAGCGGCCTTAGGTGCCACCGCGGGCTCAAAGCCTGTGCCTGATTTTGAGCATATTGGCGTTGAACTCAAGACTTTGCCCATAAGCTATCAAGGCAAACCGCTAGAGACCACCTATGTTTCTGTCGTGCCGCTGACTCAGTTAACAGGATTAACATGGGAAGCGTCGAGTGTTAAAAAGAAATTAGCTCACGTTCTTTGGCTACCCATATTAGCCGAGCGAGAAATTCCTTTAATAGATAGGGTTATTGGACACGGCTTCTTATGGCGGCCAGACGCGCATCAAGAACAATTGTTACGAAGAGACTGGGAAGAGCAAATCGAGTTAATCGCTACGGGCCATGTAGAGCAAATCTCAGGGCATCTTGGAGAAGTCATGCAGATAAGGCCAAAAGCGGCAAATGCCAAAGCGCTCACCGATGCAATTGGGCCTAACGGTAAAATAGTGCAAACTTTGCCAAGAGGTTTTTATTTGAAAATCAATTTCACTCAATCGATATTAGCGCAAGAATTTGGTGCTTAAAAACACCTGTTGACTTTTTATACAAAAAGTACAAATGTAACACAACCAACATCTTGTATGGATTTGGTTAACATTTATATTTTTTATAGAAGGAAACGACAATGAAATTAAAGTTCAACAAAAAATCGATTAAAGAACTTAGTGTGAACAAAATACTTGTGACCAAGATGACACCAGCTGTTGCTGGAGGTAATGGAGCAGCAACGATGGATGATACTTGTAATTCACTTCAAGTCTGTTGGACATTCCGATATGGCCAAGGACATTGTGAAGTTTGGTGATGAACGTTAGGAACAAAAACGCCAGTAACTAAACTGGCGTTTTTACAATACATCAAGTAATGCTAATTACTGACCTTTGATTTCACTACGGCCTTTGTATACCGCTTTTTCACCTAGCGCTTCTTCAATACGTAGTAACTGGTTGTACTTAGCTACACGATCCGAACGACAAAGTGAACCTGTCTTAATTTGACCTGCCGCTGTCGCCACTGCTAAATCAGCAATGGTTGCGTCTTCAGTTTCACCAGAGCGGTGTGAAATAACGGCAGTAAAGCCAGCATCTTGCGCCATTTTGATGGCATCAAGCGTTTCAGACAGTGAACCAATCTGGTTGAATTTAATCAAGATTGAGTTACCAATGCTTTCTTCAATACCACGCTTTAAAATCTTAGTGTTAGTAACAAAAAGATCATCACCCACTAGCTGAACTTTATCGCCGATTTTATCTGTTAGGACTTTCCAGCCAGCCCAGTCGCTTTCGTCTAGGCCATCTTCGATTGATACAATTGGGTAACGTGCTGCAAGATCGGCCAAGAAGCCTGCAAAACCTTCCGAGTCGAATGTTTTACCTTCGCCCTTTAGGTCATACTTGCCATCGACATAAAACTCAGACGCTGCACAGTCAAGTGCTAGTGTTACGTCTTTGTTCATTTCGTAGCCAGCTGCTGCAACCGCTTCAACAATCACTTCTAGCGCTTCTTCATTTGACTTAAGGTCTGGAGCAAAACCACCTTCATCACCAACAGCAGTGTTCAGGCCACGTGACTTAAGTACGTTTTTCAAGCTATGGAAGATTTCAGCACCCATACGTAGTGCTTCACGGAAACTCTTTGCGCCAACAGGCTGAACCATAAACTCTTGAATATCAACGTTGTTATCCGCGTGCTCACCACCATTGATAATGTTCATCATCGGAACTGGCATTGAGTACTGACCTGCTGTACCGTTGATGTCTGCGATATGCTCGTATAGCGCCACGCCTTTGTCTTGTGCAGCTGCTTTTGCTGTTGCTAGAGATACCGCAAGGATGGCATTCGCACCTAGTTTTTCTTTGTTTTCAGTGCCGTCTAAGTCCAACATAATTTGGTCGATTGCACGTTGTTCTAGCGCGTTTTGACCTTCAAGTGCTGCCGCGATTTCGTTATTTACGTAGTTTACCGCTGTTAATACACCTTTACCTAAGTAACGAGACTTATCACCATCACGTAGCTCTAGTGCTTCACGGGTACCCGTAGATGCACCTGATGGCGCACATGCACGGCCCCATGCACCTGACTCTAGGTGTACGTCCGCTTCTACTGTTGGGTTACCGCGTGAGTCCATAACTTCACGGCCAATCACTCTAACGATTTTTGACATCTTGATTCCTCTTATTCCCAAAGTGGTGTGTGTTGCACTGCTTCTGTCGCAGGCGAATTCAGGGTCAATAAACCCGCTTTAAAGTTTGCCTTATCTCTGTTGCTTCGCAAAGTGAAGAATTTACACGTATCACATTGACGCGCCGGCAGATAAGAAAAAGTTTGGCGATAAACACTACTCTTAGCGCCTATTGCAAAACCTTCTGCAACAAAAAAGCCGTGCAAGAGCACGGCTTTTTCTTATTACGAAGATGCTTTTTGGTGGCTGTATGCCGCCGCAACAAAACCTTCAAATAATGGGTGACCATCACGAGGCGTTGACGTGAACTCAGGGTGGAACTGAGCCGCGATAAACCAAGGGTGATCTTTATTCTCGATAATCTCAACTAGTTTCTTGTCTTCTGACAGACCAGTAAATTGCAGACCCGCTTTTTCAAGCTCAGCAACATAGTTGTTGTTTACTTCGTAGCGGTGACGGTGACGCTCAACGATTTCGGCATTACCGTATACTTCACGCACCTTAGAGCCCTCTTTTAAGTGGCAAAGCTGCGCGCCAAGACGCATAGTGCCACCAAGATCAGAGTCGTGGTCACGTACTTCAATCTTACCATCTGCATCTAACCACTCAGTGATCAGACCAACCACTGGGTGTGGGCTTTCAAGATCAAATTCAGTTGAGTTAGCACCAGTAAGACCTGCAACGTTACGTGCATACTCGATTAGCGCAACTTGCATCCCTAAACAAATACCTAGGTATGGTACTTTGTTTTCACGTGCATACTTTGCAGCTAAAATCTTACCTTCAACGCCACGGTTACCAAAGCCACCAGGTACTAAGATAGCATCAAGGTGCTCAAGTAACTCAGTGCCCTTGCTCTCGATATCTTGAGAGTCAACATATTCAATATTCACCGTTAAACGGTTTTTCAAACCAGCATGCTTCAATGCTTCGTTAACTGATTTATATGCGTCCGGTAATTCGATGTATTTACCAACCATACCAATTGTCACTTCACCAGTAGGATTTGACTCTTGATAAAGTACTTGTTCCCACTCAGATAAATCCGCTTCCGGACGCTCAAGGTAGAAACGACGACAAATGATGTTATCAAGCTCTTGCGACTTCAATAGCGCAGGGATCTTATAAATACTGTCTACGTCTTGTAGCGAGATAACTGCTTTTTCTTCCACGTTAGTGAATAGTGCAATCTTCGCGCGCTCGTTCGCTGGTAGTTTACGATCTGAACGACAGATCAAAATATCAGGTTGAATACCGATTGAACGAAGCTCTTTCACAGAGTGCTGAGTTGGCTTAGTTTTCACTTCACCCGCAGGGCCTAAGAAAGGCACCAGCGTCAAATGCATAAACAAAGCGCTCTCACGACCAAGCTCTGTGCCTAGCTGACGAATTGCTTCTAGGAAAGGTTGTGACTCGATATCACCAACCGTACCACCGATCTCTACGATAGCAACATCATGGCCTTCCGCGCCTTCAAGCACGCGACGCTTGATGTCGTTTGTGATGTGAGGAATAACCTGAATAGTGGCACCTAAGTACTCACCTCTACGCTCTTTGCGCAACACGTCTTCAAATACACGGCCTTGTGTAAAGTTGTTACGCTTGGTCATTTTAGTGCGAATAAAACGCTCGTAGTGACCAAGATCAAGGTCAGTTTCCGCGCCGTCTTCGGTTACGAATACTTCACCGTGTTGGATAGGGCTCATGGTCCCAGGGTCAACATTGATGTAAGGATCCAGCTTTAGAATCGTTACTTTCAAGCCACGTGCTTCTAAAATAGCGGCTAAAGAAGCAGCTGCAATACCTTTACCCAAGGAGGATACTACTCCGCCCGTTACGAAGATAAATTTTGTACTCATGCGAACCCTAGAAATTTCAGGAAAATTGGAATTTAAATAAGAATCAAGACGGGGCGATAGTATAGCAAAAGCAGCTAAGTCATTCCAGCTAAAAATGACTTAGCGCGGTAATATATTTTATCAGGAGGTCGTTTTAAGTAACGAACAAACCGTAAAATCAGTCTCAGTTTTTACTGCGTTGACGACGTTTCACTGTCTCCCAAGCACCATCCATCTCCTCCAAGCTCGCATCTTTAAGTGATAGTGAGGACTCATTCAAAACGGCTTCGACTTGCACAAAGCGATTTTTAAATTTCTCATTGGCTTGACGTAGCAGCTGCTCCGGATCTCGTTTTATATGTCGGCTCACATTCACAGTTGCAAACAACAAGTCGCCCACCTCTTCCGCTGTATGTTCAGAGCGTGGATCAACTTGCAGCGCCTCGCTCACCTCTGCGACTTCCTCTTGTACTTTATCCCACGCGCCGTGGTAACTTGGCCAGTCAAATCCAAGTTTGGCTGCTTGCTTTTGAATTTTGTAGGCTTTTGATAATGCAGGCAAGCTGCTTGGAATATCTGCCGCGAACGCCCCTTGTTTTTGTGCCTGTTTTTCTTGCTGTTTAATGGCGTGCCATTGCTGCTCAAGCTCTGCTTCGCTTAAGCTTTCCTGCTTTTCAAATACATGAGGGTGGCGTCTCACTAATTTGTCATTGAGAGTTTGCACTATGTCAGCAAAATCAAACAACCCCTGCTCTTTTCCAAGCTGAGCATAAAAAATCACTTGGAACAGCAAGTCCCCCAACTCTTCTTTTAAGTGAACAAAGTCGCCTTGCTCGATAGCATCGGCAACTTCGTGTGCTTCTTCTAACGTATAAGGGACAATGGTTTTAAAGGTTTGCTTCTTATCCCAGTCGCATCCAGTGCTTGGGTCGCGTAGCTGCGACATAATCTCTAGCAGCTGCTCTATCCCCATTGTTGCCGAAGGCTTAGAGTCGTTTGGCATCAAAAACACCTTCGATTTGCATCAATTTAGTCAGCAAGCGATGCATAGCAGAAAGGTCATCCACCTCTACCTTCATCATAAATACCGCCACGTTTTTATCGTCTTGGGTTTGTACATTCATATTGAGCACATTGACTTTTTCATTGGCAAGCACAGCGCTAATGTCTCGGATCAACCCTTGGCGGTCGTGCGCTTCAATTTTTAATGTAATGGCGTACGACGCTTTAACATCCTCTGACCAACTGACTGCAATCTCACGCTCTGGATGTATATCCGTAATATGAGCAAACGACTCACAATCAGAGCGATGCACGGCAATACCTCGCCCTTGCGTGATGTAACCCACAATTTCATCGCCCGGTACTGGCTCACAGCATTTCGCCATATGACTCATTAAGCTGCCTACCCCATCAACGACCACTGCATTTTTGTCGCCTTTAGTGTGTTTTGGCGAGGAGATTTTTAACTTAGGTGTATCCTCAGGTTTATCTTGCACGTAGTTCAGGAATTGATTGATACGAATATCACCGGCACCAATCGCCACCATTAAATCGTCGAGTTCTTTAAAGTTAAAGCGGTCAATCGCGGGTTCTAAATCTTTATAGGTAATATCTAGTTTTTGCAGATGACTATCTAAAATTTCCTTACCCGCTTGAAGATTTTTGTCTCTATCTTGCTGCTTAAACCAGTGATGGATCTTACTGCGCGCTCTTGAAGAATGAATATATCCCAGCGACGGGTTTAACCAATCTCGACTTGGTGAAGCATTTTTCTGGGTAAGAATCTCTACCTGATCGCCTGTGCGCAATGTGTAAGTGAAAGGCACTATTTTACCAAACACTTTTGCACCAATGCAGCGATGTCCAACATTAGAATGAATGTAGTAAGCGAAGTCGAGTGGCGTCGAGCCTAGTGGCAAATCAAAGATATCGCCCTTGGGCGTGAATACATAAACACGGTCTTCGACAACCTGATTCTTCAGCTCATCTGCTATTTCGCTGCCATCTACCACTTCTTCTTGCCACTGCAACAGTTTGCGTAGCCAGCTAATTTTTTGCTCGTATCCTGAGTTTCTGCCCGGCAATGCACCTTCTTTGTACATCCAATGTGCCGCCACCCCTAGCTCTGCATCTCGATGCATGGCCTCAGTGCGAATTTGGATTTCTACCGTTTTGCCCTCAGGACCAAATACCACGGTGTGGATAGACTGATAGCCGTTTTGCTTAGGCGTAGCAATATAGTCGTCAAACTCTTTGTTTAAATGCCGCCAGCTGGTGTGCACAATACCCAAAGCGGCGTAGCAATCTTGAATTTCATCTACCACCACACGCATCGCGCGAATGTCGAACAACTGTTCGAATTCATAGCTTTTCTGCGCCATTTTTTTATAAATGCTGTAAATATGCTTAGGGCGACCGTAGACCTGCGCTTTAATGCCTGCATCCGTAAGTTTTTGTGCCACCGAATTAACCATATTCTCCATATAAGCTTCGCGGTCTAGGCGTTTATCAGAAAGCTTCTTGGCAATAGACTTATACGTATCCGGATGCAAATAACGGAAAGAGAGATCTTCAAGTTCCCATTTTAATTGGCCAATCCCCAAACGGTTCGCAAGTGGTGCAAAAATATTGGCAGCCGCTTTTGCAGCAACGACTCTTTCTTCTTCAGATGCTTTCTTAACCGCACGTAAATGGCAGATTTGCTCAGCAAGCTTAATCACTACAGCGCGCACATCTTCCACCATAGCGAGTAACATACGGCGGATGTTGTCGACTTGTACCTTACCGGAGCTTTGGTGTGCCAACGTACTAATAGTGTCCATATTCTCCACCCCTCTTAAAAGCAGAGAGATATTTTTGCCAAGCGCTTCTTCCACTTGCTCAAGGGACAACTTTCCAGCAACAAAATAAGGAGTTAAAAACGCAGTTGCTAAGGATTCGCTATCAAAATTTAAGTCTGCAAGGATCTCTACCATTTCGATGGCGTTATTGAGATGTTCCGTTGACTCATCCGCAGGACAAAGTTCATAAGCCTTTTGTAGCCATGTTCTTTGATCTTCAGACAAGTTTAAGATAGTGAGTCGCGCATCAAACTCCAGTGGCAAAGTGGTTTGATGCGACTGCCGAGTAGCAACCATGTTTTAATACCTCCTTAAAATTACTTACCCGCCTCATTTTCGGGTAAATTATCTAGCCTAATGCTCGGGCAATAACGGCCTCATAGCTCAGGTTATTTACACTGCTTTTTAAACAGCGCCATGGTTTCGATATGTCCTGTGTGGACAAACATATTCATTAAGCCAAGCTTTTCTATTTCAAAGCCTGCCTGCGCTATCACCAAAGAATCGCGCGCCAGTGTAACTGGGTCGCATGACACGTATAAAATACGGGTAAACTGCGTCAAAGGTAATTGCTGCAGTACCTCAAGCGCCCCCGGCCTTGAAGGGTCCAGTACTAATACATCCAGATTTGCGTCGAACCAAGCAGCCTCTGCAATCGACTGGGTTAGATCAAAACAGTGAAACTGAACATTACTGATTTTATTAGTTTGCGCATTTTGCTGAGCCATTGCAACCGATTGCGCTTCACCTTCTACCCCAATCACATTTTTTGCTTGTTTTGCGAGCACCAAAGAGAAATTTCCCACCCCACAGAAAAGGTCGAGGACACTTTCATCGTTATTCAGCTGTAGCCAGTCTGTCGCTTGGCGCAGCATTGCTTCATTTACCGATTGATTCACTTGAATAAAGTTGTTCAATTTAAATTCAAGTGTTAAGTCAAATTCACCAAGGTGATAGTGCGGCAACTGGGAATACACAACTGGCGTCTCGCCATCGTCAAACAGTACCTGACAATTTTCCAGCTCGTTTTGTAGCGTTTCGCGAGTCGAAGCGGACAGTGGCTTTGTATGACGACACAACACATAGTTATAGTTGTCAGCCTGACAAAGCTGAATATGACTGATTAGTCTAAACTCACTTAGCGACTGTGCTAGCAAACTTAGCGTGTTAACAATACGATCAAAAGGCGACACCAATACGTCACACTGCGCTATTTCGATAATCTGCTTCGACTGACTTGCTCTAAAGCCTAACTTGACGCTTTTGCTTTGTTTATCAAAAATGCATGCCAAACGAGCTGCACGGCGATAATGAAGCGCCATAGAGGTGATCGGCGCTTGCCAAGGTAAGTGCTCGATGTTGGCAAAACGCGCAAAAAGTTTTTCGACTGCATGTTGCTTTTCATTGAGCTGACCATCAATACTTTGATGCTGCAAGCTACAACCACCGCACTGCTGGTAATGCGGGCAAAACGGTTTAACACGCTCTTTGGAGGCATTAAGTACTTTGATCACCTTCGCTTCCAACAGTTTAGACTTTGCCTGTACAACCTGTGCTCTCACTCGCTCACCAGTCAAGGCACCAGCCACAAAACAGACCTTACCTTCATGGCGAGCAACACCTCGCCCCTGATGATCCATTGACTCTATGCTTAATTCTATTTGCTTTGACGGCTTAGCAGCTTTCTTAGCACGAAAAATCTGTGCCATTGGGTTCCTCATTTGTTTGCTTATCACGTCGGTAAAAGATAATCTTAGTTACAGATTTCTCTGCACTTTTTTGACCCTATGACAAAATTAAACCTGCGTGACAGTATTTTACTACTCACTCTTTTGCCAACCCTTTTGGTTGGCTTGCTACTTGGTGGTTATTTTACTATAAATCGCTACGTAGAGCTTGAGGAAATTCTGATAAGTCAGGGAAATCGCATTGCAGATTCACTTGCCATGTCAGTAGAATACCCAATAGAAAAACAAGATAAAGCGCACTTACACCGCATTTTAAGCCAGGCACACAATAAACATGCACCACTGGTAAAAAGCATCGCGCTGTTTGATAGCCAAAATCAGCTTATTCTTACCAGTAATTATCATAGTGAATTCGATAAATTACATTATTTTGGTGAAGTGCAAAAGCTACAAACCACCGAAGTCACTACACTAAAAAATACCTTTGTGTTTTATTCACCAGTTAAAAACCATTTAGCAAAAAAAACCGATTGGCACAGTGCAGAGCCGGCTACGCTGGCGATTTTAGTTGTAGAGATCAGTAAAGACCAAGCGTTGATATCGCAGCAACGCGCGCTGATTTTGAGTGCCATTGTTATTATTTTCTCCTTTTTACTTAGTGTTATGTTGGCCATGCGATTGTCACGTATGCTAACCAAACCAATTGCCAATTTGATTTTAGCCACAGACAAGCTCAACGAAGGTAAACAAGACATCGCAATCAATGAGCCGATGCGGGGTGAATTTGAGCTTTTGCGCCAAGGCTTGATCGTTATTGGCAGAAAGATGGCCAATCAAAAAGACGAAATGCAAAAGCACATTGACCAGGCAACTAGTGATTATCGTGAAACCCTAGAGCAGTATGAAACGCAGAATATTCAGCTCAATATTGCCAAAAAAGAGGCACAAGATGCTAACCGCGTAAAGTCGGATTTCTTGGCTAAGATGAGTCATGAACTTAGAACGCCGCTCAATGGTGTTATAGGCTTTACCCGTCAACTTTATAAAACACCATTAAATAAACACCAAAAAGATTATTTAGATACCATAGAGCTATCTGCAAATAGCCTGCTTACCATCATTAGTGACATCTTGGATTTTTCAAAGCTAGAAGCTGGTGCTATGGAGCTGGAGAATATCCAGTTTGAATTACGCGACGCAGTCAATGAGGTCATGACCTTATTAGCGCCAAGCGCTCACGAAAAGCAGTTGGAGTTTTCCATTTCTGTTAATCGCCAAGTGCCCGACAACTTAATTGGCGATCCTACGCGATTTAAACAGGTATTGACCAATCTGATCAGTAATGCCATCAAGTTCACGGAAAAAGGCTCAGTCAAAGTGGATATTAACCACCGTCTGATGGATGAATCTCAATCCTCGTTGCTAGTGTCTGTCAGCGATACCGGGGTCGGTATTGCTCAGGATAAGCAAGACGCACTATTTACACCGTTTGCTCAAGCCGATACTAGTATTACCCGTAAATTTGGTGGCACAGGTCTAGGTCTTATCATTACTAAGCATATTGTTGAGGCGATGAATGGTCGTATCACTCTTAACTCAGCACCAGGAAATGGCACCTGTTTCTCATTTAACGCGGTCTTTGCATTACCAAACCGCCTCTACAACGACAACTTACCAAGCAAGCCACTTGAAAATAAACGCGTGCTCTACTTTGAACCACAAGAGCATACTCATTATGCGGTAATAGCTCAACTACAAGCGTGGGAAATGCAGGTCACTCGCTGCCTTACCGAAGAAGAGTTCGATACTGCCTTAGGCCAAGATTTTAATTACGATATCTGTTTAATTGGATCTATGGCAAGCGTCGACCAAATGCAAACCGTTAAGAGTTACATCAAGCAAGCTCGCGGATCCGCAGACTACCTATATTTGATGGTTAATACCGTCTCACATAATATGCGTGAGGCGCTTATTGGCAGTGGAGCTGACGCTTGTTTAAGCAAGCCACTTAACCACAGAAAACTATGCGAAATGCTTGCAGCACCTTATCGTTTAGACCATCCAGACATGAGTGCCAATGAAATCGAAGCCACAAGTCTGCCACTTAAAGTGCTGGTTGCAGACGATAACGATGCTAACTTGAAGTTGATATGCACATTGTTAGATGAACAAGTAGAGGCAATAGATACAGCGCATAATGGTGCTCAAGCAGTCAGTTTATGTAAATCAAGAAAATACGACCTGATATTTATGGATATTCAAATGCCCATAATGGATGGTATAAGCGCCTGTAGAAGCATAAGAGAGTCGTCGTTAAATGAGGATACCCCTATCATCGCCGTCACCGCACATGCGCTTGCTGGCGAAAAAGAGCAACTGCTTAAAGATGGCTTTAGTAACTATATGACTAAACCCATAGATGAAGATATGCTCAAGCAAATTATTTGCGACCATAGCGCGTCTTCACCAGTAGCGAGACAAAAAAATATTGAGAGTCATCAGCACAGCGTGCCGCCATTTAATAGCCAAATGTTAGATTGGGGATTAGCATTACAGCGAGCGGGTAATAAACCTGATTTAGCATTGGAAATGCTCAATATGCTGCTTTCTAGCGTGCCCGAAACGTTGCAGCAGTTGGAGTCTGCACAAGACGCGGAGGATCTCCCGACGCTGCTCAAAGTAGTTCATAAATTCCACGGTGCCTGCTGTTATACTGGCGTACCAACCCTAAAGAAATTGGCTGAGATCATTGAAACGGGATTAAAACAAGAAAAACCACTCAGTGATATCGAGCCTGAGCTATTTGAGCTGGTTGATGGACTAACTGTATTACTAACAGATTCTGATCTCACTCAATCCAGTTAAATCTTATACACACCTATCTGCTCGCTACTTTTATAAAACCCTTTTGAAGTGGCGAGTAGATTAGGGATGTAAGACAACAACGATTTCTTAAACAGATAACACTTCAAACAACGTTTCCCGACAATTTATTACACTTTCTAACAGCACTTTCCCAAGTCTTGTAACAAACTTCTTACATTCTAAATTCTCGCAATTTTTAACTTACGAAAGGAATTCTGTATGTATCTAATCAAGTCAGCACTCACGTCTGCTGCCGTCTTCACATTAACCTTTGCTTCTTTTAGTCATGCCATTGAGCCGAAATCTAACGAATGGCAGGTTCGTTTAGGGGGAGGAGCCGCGGCTGCAGATTTGCCATGGAAAGGCATTGACAGTGAGTTTATCTCAATTCCCATTATAGATATTCAAAAAGGAAATTGGTTTATCAACAAAGATAGCCTAATTGGTTACCGCTTTCCTATTACTGAAGATTTATCTGTCTACTCTGGGTTGGGCTATCGTCAAGATGGCTATGACGGTGTATTCCGAGACGCAAAGTCTGAAGATAAGATTTTTGACGGATATGACGCGCCGGATGGCGATGTCACGGTTAACTATGGCGTCACCTATCTGTGGTTTACGCTCGCTGGTCACAGTGATATTTCCGATAATTCAGATTCAACCACGGCTACTTTTTCAGTATCAATCCCACTGTACAACGATGGTCGAGGATTTAAAATCTCGGCAGTAGGTAATGTAGAATGGCAGCAGTCTGATTATGTTAATTATATCTACGGAATAACTGGTGAAAATATCGATATTAGCCGAGGCCGATTCCGCTACTTAACTGCTGATGACGCTGTGAATTATTCCGCAGGGTTGACTGCGCATTATCAGATAAAAACACAACTCAGTCTGGTTGGTGGGATAACTCGAACTAAACTCGATGATGTTATTGCCAATAGCCCTTTGCTAGACAGAGACACCAGTGACCTCGCTTATGTTGGCCTAGTCTATCAATTTTAGGCTGTTGTCTGAGTTAAAATTAAATAAAAAACCCAAGTTAAACTTGGGTTTTTTATCATAATGCTTATTCACATCATCAACTAGTTTAGTCGCTTTCGGCGCTTTCCGCTTCTTGATTGTGTAGCTCAAGGCTTGCAGACATCGCGGCTTCACGATTAGACTTTGCCGAATCGTTGCGTAGCTCATCAATATGGTTGAGGTAGTTCTGGTCAACGTCACCTGTGATGTATTGACCATCAAATACCGAAGTCTCAAAGCGAACGATCTCTGGATTTTCTTGACCAACGGCTGCAATCAAATCGCTTAGGGATTGGTAGATCAAACCGTCCGAGCCAATACTCGCATTGATATCTTCCACTTCACGACCATGAGCGATTAGCTCTGATGCAGAAGGCATATCGATGCCATATACGTTCGGGAACCTTACCTCTGGTGCTGCTGATGCAAAGTACACGTTCTTCGCACCCGCTTCACGCGCCATTTCAACGATTTGCGCTGATGTTGTGCCTCGCACAATCGAATCATCGACAAGTAGCACGTTCTTACCAGCGAATTCTCTGTCAATCGCGTTAAGTTTACGACGTACAGACTTCTTACGCAGCTCTTGGCCAGGCATAATGAAAGTACGGCCAATGTAGCGGTTCTTAACAAACCCTTGGCGATAAGGAAGCCCTAGCACGGAAGCAATTTCAAGTGCGATATCACATGATGTTTCAGGGATTGGGATAACCACGTCGATATCTTTGTCGCCCCACTCTGTCGCGATTTTCTCACCGAGCTTGGTACCCATATTCACGCGAGTCGCATAAACAGACATTTTATCTATGTTTGAATCTGGGCGAGCAAAATATACAAACTCGAAGATACAAGGTGCAAGCGTCGTTTTAGCAGCGCAGATCTGAGAGAAAAACTCACCTTTTTCGGTTACGTAAATAGCTTCACCAGGTGCAACATCTCGCACAAACTCAAAGCCATCCGTTGCCAATGCAACACTCTCCGAAGCGAACATGTATTCCATGCCACGCTCAGTTTCTTTCTTACCGAACACAAGCGGACGAATACCATGAGGGTCTCTAAATGCCAAAATACCATGGCCGATGATCATCGCGATACTCGCGTAACCACCAGAAACAATAGACACAACCTCAGTTACTGCCGTAAACATGTCTTCCGCGTCTAATTTCATCTTGTCTGTTTTGCCAAGCTCGTGAGCTAAGATGTTCAGCAGGATCTCTGAATCAGACGTAGTATTAACGTGGCGACGCGCTTGAGTAAACAAACGCTCTTTTAATTTTTCTGCATTGGTTAAGTTGCCGTTGTGTGCAAGGGCAATACCAAATGGAGAGTTTACGTAGAAAGGTTGAGCTTCTGCTGAGCTTGAAGAGCCAGCAGTAGGATAACGTACATGACCAAGACCAATGTTGCCCTGTAGGCGTTTCATATGTCTTGTATGAAATACGTCTTTCACTAGACCGTTTGCTTTTCGTAAGCTAAACGTATTGTTGTCAATGGTAATAATGCCAGCCGCATCTTGGCCGCGGTGTTGCAAAACAGTTAAGCCGTCATAAATCGCCTGATTAACAGGAGATGTTCCGACTATCCCAACGATACCACACATTAAAAATTTCCTCGCCGATTAACGGTTTACTGAATCTAAAAAGCTCGAGTTATGTTCAAGATAGGAGAAAAACCACTCTATCACAAAGCCAAATTCAGGAATTAAGTTTGATGTTTTCCACCACTGCGTGTCTGGTGCACTGGTAAACGCATCAAGGAAAAAGAGTAAGGCGCTAACGACCAACACACCTCGAAGTCCACCGAATACAATCCCAAAGATCCTATCGGTGCCTGAGAGCCCTGTTCTTTGAACCAGTTCACTCAAGACATAATTAACAAGCCCGCCTAACATCAAGGTCGCAAAAAAGAGTATGGCTATTGCGGCTGCATTTCTTAAAAGGGGTTCTGAAATGAATGTTAGGAAGGTTGCGAGATATTGGTAAAAAATACTAGAGATGAAAAAAGCGCCGATCCATACGACAAGTGACATCGCTTCTTTGACAAAGCCTCGAAGCAAGCCAAAGATAGTCGATAAACCAACAATACCAAGAATGGCGTAATCAACCCAGATCATAGTAACCAATAAGTCGTTAATGTGGGGCGCATTCTAAAAGGTTTGGCATCTAAATGCCAGATCATTTTGTCACTTCAAATTGTGTCAAACGACCATTTAACTTAGTTAATTTCTTTAGTTCTGGTAACTTAGCTTCAAGTTCAGCTTTATTTAAGTCTGGTCCGACAAACACTTTTGTCAGTGTACCATTAGGGGTTTTAACGGGTTTTGTAAAGGTTTTAAAGCCATTGTCAGCAAGCTTCTTCGTCAGTGCATCGACGTTCGACTTATGCGAAAAGCTACCAAGCTGAATGACATAGGCCATTTTTGAAAAGTTAGCACTCTCTGGACGCGTTAATTTCGCCACCTCAACTTTGTCGGTCGTTGCGACGGGTTTCGCCTCAACGTGTGTAGGTGACGTATCTGATTGCGGCGTATTGGCTAGCGTTGTCTCTTCCGTGCCTTCTAGTTTTGCATCATCGGCGTCAATATCTTCCAACGGATCAGAGGGCAACTCAGGCGCAAGCTTGGCTTGCGCGTCCACTTTTTCTTGGAGATCAATGGTTTTGAACTCAGGTCTTTCAGGGATCGCTTGAAATCCTTCCTTGTAGTGGACCTTTTCACCATCAAGGATATTTGGAATAAAGATCACCGCAGCAACCACGACGATACTTGTTCCAACAAGGCGATTTATAAATACTGAGTTCACAACTTTACTCTCTACTAAACGTTAAATCTTCTTTGGTTATTTTCGCCAGTATTCCATTGCCTCAGCAACGGTAAAGAACGAGCCAAATACCACCAATGCCTGATCGCTCGTAAGGGTATCGAGCTGAGTATCAAGTGCTGCTGTAACGCTATCGAATAAGGTGACATTGCAACTTGGGTCAAGCAAAGGTTTAAGGTTTTCCGCACGCTCTCCACGAGGCCCTGAAAGTGAAGCTAAACTCCAGCTATCTACATATTGGGTGACTTCTTTCAGCACACTGGCTTTGTCTTTATCCGCAAGCATAGCGACTAAGGCATGAATTTTAAACCCTTTTTGCTTTAGTTCTTGTAACTTAGTTGCCAAATATCTTGCAGACTCTGGATTATGAGCAACATCTGTATAGACTAGCGGCGTGGTATTGAGTCGCTGAAAGCGACCTTCCACTTGCAAATTTGCCAAACAAGTCTTCACTGCATCATAGCTAGGTAGCAACTCAAGTTTAGCTAATACCGTTAACGCTGTCGCAGCATTTTGTGCTGGAATGGCTGGTTTGTCGAAGTGCCAATCAAAATCAAGATATTGCCATCTAAACTGAGAATCTAGCGGGGTAAAATAAAAATCGCGCTTTGATAACACCATATCTGCCGCAATTTCGTCGCCATAGTCTGTAACCGTATGTGGAATATTTAAATCGCCAACGATTGCAGGCTTACCACTGCGGAAAATGCCAGCTTTGTCATAGCCTACCAGCTCTCGGGTATCACCCAGATACTCTTTATGATCTAAGTCAACAGTCGTGATAACAGAGGCAAATGGCGAGACTATATTCGTCGCATCAAAGCGCCCGCCTAAACCAACTTCAAGCAAAATATAATCAACCTTACAGCGCTTGAAAATACTTAACGCGCCAAGCGTACCAAACTCAAAATAGGTCAGCTGAGTGTCTTTGCGGGTGTCATCGAGGAATTTAAATGCATCGATATGATACTGATCTTCAAGCTCTGCCCCATTCACTCGGACACGCTCGTTGTAGCGCACTAAATGTGGTGAAGCGTAGGTGCCAACCGAAAACCCTTGTGCGAGCAACAACGACTCCAAGCACCTGGCCGTTGTGCCTTTACCATTGGTTCCACCAATTAGAATAATTTTACTGAAAGGCTCAAGTAATCCGGCTTGCTCGGCAACTTGCGCTACACGCTCAAGTCCCATTTCAATGGTGGCTGGATGAATTGCTTCTAAATAACAAAGCCAATCATCAAGGCTTGATGATTGGCTAGGCTGTTTAACCGTCATAAGTTGAGTAGCTCAATTTGAAAAATTTACGCTACTCTATGCTCTTGTTCAGTGGAAGGCAAGTCCATAAACTTCGCCAAAATACGCGCTAACGTATCGCGCATTTCACGACGGTCGACGATCATGTCAATCGCACCGTGCTCTAATAAGAACTCACTGCGCTGGAAACCATCAGGTAGAGTTTCACG
The DNA here is from genome assembly GCF_002850255.1 of Pseudoalteromonas sp. NC201. Taxonomy (NCBI): domain Bacteria; kingdom Pseudomonadati; phylum Pseudomonadota; class Gammaproteobacteria; order Alteromonadales; family Pseudoalteromonadaceae; genus Pseudoalteromonas; species Pseudoalteromonas sp. NC201. The sequence continues at coordinate 1,373,021 of NZ_CP022522.1, read as the reverse complement.
TACAGTTTGTTCGATAACACGTGGACCCGCAAAACCGATAAGTGCTTTTGGCTCTGCCACATTGATATCACCAAGCATTGCCAATGATGCAGAAACACCACCCATAGTTGGATCGGTTAATACAGAGATAAATGGCAAGCCTTTGTCACTCATTTTTGCCAATGCAGCACTTGTTTTTGCCATTTGCATCAATGACATAAGTGCTTCTTGCATACGTGCACCACCAGATGCAGAGAAACAGATTAACGGCATGTTATGTTCTAAACAAACGTTAACTGCATCAACAAATCTCGCACCAACAACCGACGCCATTGAACCACCCATAAAGGAAAACTCAAAAGCAACAGCAGCAACAGGAATACCCTTTACGCGGCCTTTCATTGCAACTAAAGCGTCTTTTTCACCACTTACCTTTTGCGCTTGAACGATACGATCTGAATATTTTTTAGAGTCTTTAAACTTTAATACGTCTTGTGGCTCATGCTCTGTGCCAAGCTCTTGACGATCTGCATCATCTAAAAAACTTTCAAGGCGCTTACGTGCCGTAATGCGCATGTGATGATCACACTTAGGACATACGTTTAACGACTTTTCTAATTCCGCTTTGTATAGGATTGAATCACAATCTGTACACTTTGCCCAAACCCCTTCTGGGATCTCTTTTTTACCAGAAGATTTAGTGGTTTTAGGTAAGATCTTTTCTAACCAACTCATTTGCAACTCTCTATCGTGCTTTATTCTGTTCCGTCAGTAAAGACAGACATCTTTTCCCAATTAAATCATGATTTAGCTATAGGTGATATAAAAAACTGGTCTTAAGAGTACAAGGTACTACATAAATATGACCGTTACACTAATTCCTCAGGCAAGAATAAAGGCCCAAGCGGCATCTTTTCTATTTGCCATTGTTCAGGATAGTCCACATCAACTAAATACAATCCGTTAGGTTTTGCCGTAGCACTTGCTAACGTGCGATCTTTTGCAACAAGCAGCTCCGCCATCCACTCAGGCTCTTGCTTGCCAACACCAATATCAAGTAAACAACCTGTAATATTGCGCACCATATGATGCAAAAACGCATTTGCTTTAATATCAATGACAATATATTTGCCAATGCGTTTCACCTCTAAGTGATGGATATTACGAAACGGCGTATTAGACTGACAATGTACCGCCCTGAAAGAAGTGAAATCTTGCTCCCCTATCATCACAGGGCATGCAACTTTCATTCTTTCAACATCAAGCTCGTGGTGAAAATGCGTTACGCCACTGCGTAAAATACCCGGCCTGTAGGTGTGATTATAAATAACGTAGCGGTATCGACGAGCTGTCGCAGAAAAACGAGCATGGAACTCAGGGTCGACTTCTTTAGCAAATCGTACCGCAATGTCGTCGGGAAGCTGAGAGTTCATTCCTAATGTAAAAGCGCTCATATCGCGAGCAGAATCCGTGTCAAAATGCACGAGTTGACCCGTTGCATGAACCCCTGCATCAGTGCGCCCCGCGCAAGTTATCTCAACGGGATGATTACAGATATTCGATAGCGCTTTTTCTATTTCTTCTTGGACACTGCTGACATGATTTTGCCTCTGCCAACCACTATAATTTGCACCATTATATTCAATGCCTAACGCTACTCGCATACTTTTTCTATCGCAACCCATAACAAAAACGACATTTTATGCCATTGGCGATGTGAATTAAAGCGCTTAAGCTAAGAAGTAGATGATGATACCGGCCAAACAAGGCAATTACTTTGTTTGGTCGGTATCGTTGATGTGAGTATTAAGACTCTGTAAGACTGGATTTAAGCGACTTAGCCTCAGCTTGCACCGAATCCGGACCGTTCTCAATAACATCGTTGAGCGTTGATATCGCCGAATCATAATCTTGAATTTCGATATAAGCTTTCGCTAAATCTAATTTAGCGGCGAATCCTTCATCCTCTAAATCAACATCCGTGGTATTTTCACCCGCTAATAGCTCTTCAAAATCGCCAAGCCCAACATCCATATTTGCACCGACGTAAGGTTCAACATCGCTATCAAGATCGTCGCTTTGTTCAAGTAGGTCTTCAATTTCTAAGTAGTCTTCTGTACCTTCGGCGTCCGTTGGTAACGCTTGGGCTTCCCCTGCGACCAATTCGTCTTGTAACAAGCTATCGAAATCTACTTCAAAATCTTCTGCATTTCCGGCGTCAAAGTCACTGGGATCGTCCAGTTCGCTGAGTAGAGCATCGAAGTCTGCTTGGGTAAAGTCAGCCATAAATTCTTTTTCAATCTCGGCTTCATTGACCTCTGGTAATTCAGATTCAGTTTGTGGCTCAGAAAGTAGAGTTTCCAAGTCATCTTCATCGTTTAATTCTGGCAGCACGTCTTCGATTTCAAGCTCAGGTTCAGACTCAAGCTCATCATTTTCTGCAGCTTCGACCGGTGCTTCAGGTTCGTCTTCAAGCAAGGTCTCTTCGTCAAAATCTGCGTTTAACTCTGGCAGATCATCTTCGATTTCAAGTTCAGGTTCAGACTCAAGCGTATCACTTTCTGCTGCTTCGACCGGTGCTTCAGGTTCGTCTTCAAGCAAGGTCTCTTCGTCAAAATCTGCGTTTAACTCTGGCAGATCATCTTCGATTTCAGGTTCAGGTTCAGACTCAAGCGTATCACTTTCTGCTGCTTCGACTGGTGCTTCAGGTTCGTCTTCAAGTAAGGTTTCTTCGTCAAAATCTGCGTTTAACTCCGGCAGCTCGTCTTCAACTTCCAGTTCAGGTTCAGACTCAAGCGTATTACTTTCTGCAGCTTCGACTGGTGCTTCAGGCTCATCTTCAAGCAAGGTTTCTTCGTCAAAATCTGCGTTTAACTCCGGCAGCTCGTCTTCAACTTCCAGTTCAGGTTCAGACTCAAGCGTATCACTTTCTGCAGCTTCGACTGGTGCTGCAGGCTCATCAGCAAGCAAAGTCTCTTCGTCAAAATCTGCAGTTAATTCAGGCAGCTCGTCTTCGATTTCAAGTGCAGGTTCAGACTCAAGCGTGTCACTTTCTGCAGCTTCGACTGGTGCTTCAGGCTCATCTTCAAGCAAGGTTTCTTCGTCAAAATCTGCGTTTAACTCCGGCAGCTCGTCTTCGATTTCCAGTTCAGGTTCAGACTCAAACGTATCACTTTCTGCTTCTTCGACTAGCGCTTCAGGCTCATCAGCAAGCAAAGTCTCTTCATCAAAATCTGCAGTTAACTCTGGCAGCTCGTCTTCGATTTCAAGCTCAGGTTCAGGCTCAAGCGCATCACTTTCAGCTTCGTCGAGCGGCGCTTCAGATTCGTCTTCAAGCAAAGTTTCTTCATCGAAATCTGCAGTTAATTCTGGCAGCTCGTCTTCGATTTCAAGTGCAGGTTCAGACTCAAGCGTGTCACTTTCTGCTGCTTCGACTGGTGCTTCAGGTTCGTCTTCAAGCAAAGTTTCTTCGTCAAAATCCGCACTAAATTCAGGCAAATCATCTTCATCAAAGTCAGAGATTTCATCGTCGAGAAGATCGTCATCAAGCCCATCCTCTATATCAAATTGAGCGTCATTGGATAATGCTTCTGATAGTGCTTTTTCGGTTTCGCTTTGCGAGTCAGTAGTTTCAAGTTCTTCACCAAGCTCCAGCTCTGGGTAACTATCTAGTTCTGCGCTTGGTTGCAGATCTTCTTCGTCAAGAAACTCTTCTTCTGCCAGTAAATCCACTTCGTCATTAAGTGGATCATCTCCCAGCTCAATTTCAACTTCTTCATCCGAGAAGTCGTCTTCAAGTTCAGCATCCAACTCAAACTGTTCTTCGGCTTGAAGCTCCTGTAATAGCTCATCAACACTTTTTAAATCAGGATCTTCAAATTCACTGTCTTCGTCAGCTTGAACATTCTCATCACTAAAATCTGCTTCATTGGCTAGATCGGACTGTAATGTATCTTCCACCGGTTCTTCTGGTGATTCCGGAATTGCATCCTCTTCATCCAACATACCAGACAAGTGTCCTGACTCCGTTTGCTCAGACTCTGCTAAAAGCTGTTCAGATCCTAGTTCACGCTCGTCAGATACCTCTTCCAGATTTGGTAAAGCATCTTCTGGTGCTTCATCTAATAAAGCATCAAGCTCGTTATCTGCTGGCTCACCAACTTCCTCTTCAAGCTCCGGCAAAGCTTCTTCTGCCGTTTCGTCAACTAATGTATCGAGTTCAACGTCGGCCAGTTCATCAGATTCATCTTCCAGTTCTGGCAAACCATCTTCTGGTGTTTCGTCAACTAATGCATCGAGATCGTCGTCGGCCAGTTCATCGGATTCTTCTTCCAGCTCTGGCAAGGCTTCTTCTGGTGTTTCTTCAACTAATGTATCGAGTTCAACATCGGCCAGTTCATCAGATTCTTCTTCCAGCTCTGGCAAACCATCTTCTGGTGTTTCGTCAACTAATGCATCGAGATCGTCGTCGGCCAGTTCATCGGATTCTTCTTCCAGCTCTGGCAAAGCTTCTTCTGGTGTTTCGTCAAGTAATGCATCTCGAGATCGTCGTCGGCCAGTTCATCAGATTCTTCTTCCAGCTCTGGCAAACCATCTTCTGGTGTTTCTTCAACTAATGTATCGAGTTCAACATCGGCCAGTTCATCGGATTCTTCTTCCAGCTCTGGCAAAGCTTCTTCTGGTGTTTCTTCAACTAATGTATCGAGTTCAACATCGGCCAGCTCATCAGATTCTTCTTCCAGCTCTGGCAACGCTTCTTCTTGTTTCTTCAACTAATGTATCGAGTTCAACATCGGCCAGCTCATCAGATTCTTCTTCCAGCTCTGGCAAAGCTTCTTCTGGTGTTTCGTCAACTAATGCATCGAGATCGTCGTCGGCGTGTTCATCGGATTCTTCTTCCAGTTCAGGTAACAGCTCTTCCTGTACTTCATCTAATAAAGCATCGAGTTCATCGTCGGCCTGTTCATCGGATTCTTCTTCCAGTTCAGGTAACAGCTCTTCCTGTGCTTCATCCAATAAAGCATCGAGTTCATCACCAGCGAGATCATCTGACTCTTCTTCTAATTCCGGCAACGTATCTTCTTGTACTTCATCTAATAAAGCATCGAGTTCATCGTCGGCCTGTTCATCGGATTCTTCTTCCAGTTCAGGTAACAGCTCTTCCTGTGCTTCATCCAATAAAGCATCGAGTTCATCACCAGCGAGATCATCTGACTCTTCTTCCAATTCCGGCAACGTACCTTCTTGTGCTTCATCTAATAAAGCATCGATATCATCACCAGCGAGATCATCCGACTCTTCTTCTAATTCCGGCAACGTATCTTCTTGTGCTTCATCCAATAAAGCATCGAGTTCATCACCAGCGAGAGCATCTGACTCTTCTTCTAATTCCGGCAACATATCCTCTTGCGCTTCATCCAATAAAGCATCGATATCATCACCAGCGAGATCATCGGACTCTTCTTCTAATTCCGGCAACGTATCTTCTTGTGCTTCATCCAATAAAGCATCGAGTTCATCACCAGCGAGATCATCGGACTCTTCTTCCAGTTCAGGTAATGTATCTTCTTGTGCTTCATCCAATAAAGCATCGAGTTCATCACCAGCGTGATCGTCAGACTCTTCTTCTAATTCCGGCAACGTATCTTCTTGCGCTTCATCCAATAAAGCATCAATATCATCACCAGCGAGAGCATCTGACTCTTCTTCTAATTCCGGCAACGTATCTTCTTGCGCTTCATCCAATAAAGCATCAATATCATCACCAGCGAGAGCATCTGACTCTTCTTCTAATTCCGGCAACGTATCTTCTTGCGCTTCATCCAATAAAGCATCAATATCATCACCAGCGAGAGCATCTGACTCTTCTTCTAATTCTGGCAACGTATCTTCCTGTGCTTCATCCAATAAAGCATCGATATCATCACCATCAAGCGTATCTGGCTCTTCGTTAATTTCAGCTAACGCATCGTCTTGAACTTCATTTAATAGAGCATCAATATCATCACCCGCAAGCTCACTACTTGGTTCCTCAAAATCAGGCAGTGCATCATCGTCAGCATCTTGAGATGCATCAAGTAGTGCATCGATATCATCAGCATCGACTAAGCTCTCACTATCAAAGTTGCCGCTAAATTCGGGCTCTTCATCTAGCGCCCCGTCAAGAATTGAATCGATATCATCGTCGTTTGCAACAGCATCCGCTTGCTCATCAGCAAGTTCCTCGCTCAGGGCAGCAAGCGCATCATCGCTAACATCAATTTCTTCGTCTTGAGACTCGTTGAACAAATCATCTAGATCGCTGTCACTTAAAATATCCTTGCTATCATCAACATCGAGCGAAACTTCATCATCAGCCTCCTCGAAGCTCTGTTGCATAAAGTCTTCGTCGTGATCATCACCAAACGAAATATCTTCGTTTAGTAAGCTATCCAGTTCGTCTTGATCTAACGTATCACTTCCTTCATCGAAGTCGTCATCAAGTGAGTCAAAGGTAATTTCATCGTCTTCAGGTAAGATATCGTCATCTAACTGAACGCTTGCGCCCAGTGCATCTTCATCGTCGCCCATTCCGATATCAAGTGGGTCTGGCTCAGGGTCAAATGCAGTCGCAGCGGTTGCAGCTCCCGCCGCAGCGCCTGCAGCCACGGATGGTGTTTGCGGAAGAAAATCGTCATCATCTGTTGACGTCTGAGATTGCTTTCTCCGGCGTAGGAACATAACGAATCCAGCAATTGCCAGTAGTGCTGGCAATGTAGCAAGTAATGCAATGCCAGCTGGCGAGCTAAAAAATGCGCTTAACTCGCTACTTTCTTGCGCTTTTGCTTGAGCGGCTTGCTGATCAATCATTTCATTTTGCAAGTCGATAACAGCCTTTAGCTGTTGTTGGATTTCGCTGTCTTTTCCAAGCTGAGTACGAACCGTTTGAAGCTCGGTAGAAATAGCGCCGAGCTGTTGCTTTAACTTATTGTTTTCGGATAGGATTTCTTCAACATTACGCACCGAGGACTTGAACTCTTTTTGTAAGTCCATCAGCCTCATGTCCTGTTCCATCTTTAAAGAGCGCAGTTGATTAGTCAGGTCTTTTTTTGCTTCTTCAACATCGACTTTACGAGCTTGCGTAACCTTTTTTTCAGCTTCGTTGATTGCATTTGGGTTCAATAATCCCTTACGCTTCATTTCCCAAAGTTTGTCATCTTGATCCGACTTTTGCTTTGCCAACTCAGGGTTTACACTGCGAATTTCATTGATGGTAGGAATACGTAAATACGCCCCATCCTGCATATGGTTGAGGTTTTTATCTAGAAATGAATTAGGATTTTTATCGTAAAGCGCCTTCATCACCTGATAAATGGTGACCGAGTCATCTGGTCGCACTTTTTGTGCTATACGCCACAATGTATCCGTGGGTCTGATAGGCCCTATTGACCGACCTTGAGCCCCATAATCAACCCCTTTAGGGCCTTTTAGCACTACCCCCTCTTGGGTATATACTGGTGTGGCAATCAGTGCGAATACAAAGATACTAAATAAGGCTAAACCGCGCATGCCGATCCTTTACTCAAATGTTTAACACCCGTTAAACGACATTTTATTATTATGGCTTTGAAGCAAGCTCTATTCCAAATGCAAACTATAAACCAGATATGTTGGAATATCCATTGCAACGTATTGAAAGTTAACATGGTTATAATGCTTTTTACTGATTCTGGAATAGTTGATATAGGTGAAGAATAGTCAAGTATTTGACCTAACGGCAAACTTCTTGGCAGAAGTTTGCCGTTATAACGCAGAATAGTAAGCAAAATTTTGCTTACTTTGCGATATCAAAGGGTACCTATAGATAGCTTTCTATAAGGGCTTCTGCTATTTGAATGCTATTTGTTGCTGCACCTTTTCTGGTGTTGTCTGATACCACCCATAAGTTTAAGCCCAATGGATGTGAAATATCTTGCCTTACACGACCCACATAAACGGTATCGTTACCACTTGCATCACTTACCGGTGTTGGGTAGTCGTTTTCGTCTTCAATTAGTTCAACACCCGGCGCATCAGCAAGTAACTGCTTAACATGTTCAAGATCATAAGGCATGCGCGTTTCAAGATGAATGGCTTCAGCATGACCAAAAAACACAGGAACGCGAACCGCAGTCGGGTTAACCAAAACACTTGAGTCGCCCAAGATTTTTTGCGTTTCCCACACCATCTTCATTTCTTCTTTGGTGTAACCATTTTCTTGGAACGCATCAATTTGAGGAATGACATTAAAAGCGATTTGTTTGCTAAACACTTCGTTTTCCATCGGTCTTGCATTCATTAAGTTTGCAGTTTGCTTAGCCAACTCATCTACCGCTTCTTTACCTGCACCAGATACCGCTTGATAAGTTGAGACATTAATTCTGTCAATGCCATAGGCATCATAAATTGGTTTAAGTGCCACTAGCATTTGGATTGTAGAGCAGTTTGGGTTAGCAATGATATTACGATTTCTAAAATCGGCAAGACTGTCTTTATTCACCTCAGGAACTACTAATGGAATATCAAAGTCGTATCTAAAATGTGAGGTGTTATCTATCACAATGCAGCCAGCGTCAGCGGCGATTGGTGCATATTTCTCCGACACGGAACCACCCGCTGAAAACAAACCGATATGGGCATTAGAAAAATCAAACTCTTCAACATCCAGAACTTCGATTTTTTCACCCATAAAGTCAATCTCTTCACCCGCGCTTCGGCTACTCGCGAGTGGGTATAATGTGTCTACAGGAAACTTTCGTTCTGCTAGTAATTCGATAATTTGCTTGCCAACAAGACCTGTTGCGCCAAGTACCGCAACATTATATTTTTGCGACATTATTTTTCCTCATTCTGTAATATACCAACCACAGCACTTAACTCTTGTGCTCAGAAAAGCCAAGTTGGTAAAGCTTTTCACTGATTGGTGAGTCATTATTGACTGCAATTGTACTAAATTCTCGACGCACGGGATATGCTTTACGCAAGGTATCAAAGCCCAATGTGTTTAGCTGTTTTCTCATGATGCCATCATCACGACGAATGTCATAAACAAGATGCGCTAAATTGATAATATCCTGCTCGTTGGCTGTGCTTTGCAATTGGCAGCCAGTGACACTTGGCTTAGGAAGAAAATCACTAATCGTTTTGCTGGCTGGTAAATCGAATTCTCGGCATACGGCTTCGTATAACATTTGCGTGCCTCGCGCCTTACCCTCTAGCGTATGGCCGGCAATATGCACAGATGCAAAGCGAGTATATTGCAATAATGACTGCAAAATATTCGGCTCATTTTCCCAAACGTCTAAGATCAGCTCGAGCGCTTGCCCCTTCTCTACCGCGTGCAAAAGCGCTTGATTATCGATAACATCTCCACGGCTTGCATTGATTATCACCGTACCCGGCTTTAATGCCGCTATCCGCGGTGCATCAAGTAGATGAACCGTTTTATGCGGGCCTTGCTTAACTAATGGAACGTGAAATGTCACGATATCCGCGCGCGCTAAGGCTTCATCTAAGGCTACATGTGAATCCAATGTCCCCGCTTGCTGTCTTACGGGGTCACACAATAATATCGTAAGACCAAGCCCTTTAAGCTTTGATGCCAAACACGCGCCAATATTACCAACACCAATGATGGCAATCGTTTTATCTTGAAGTGGCGTGGAAGTTTCTTGTGCGTATGCAAGTAGAGCGCTTATCACGTACTCGGCAACAGCTATCGCATTACAGCCTGGTGCGCTGCTGAACGAGATATTGGCGCTGGCCAACAATGAGGTATCAATATGATCAATCCCTATTGTCGCAGTCCCAACAAACTTCAGATTATCTGCTTGTGCTAACAGGGCCTCATTGACCTTAGTGACTGAGCGAGTCAACAGAATATCGACGTTTTTTAGCTCGTCAGGTTGAAGGTTACGGCCATCAAACCGTGTTACCTCACCAATTTCGCAGAAGAATGACTCAACTAAGGGCATATTTTGATCGGCTAATATTCGCATGCGGGTTTCCTGTCACCTATTGTCTCGAGTACTCAGGCGATAACACATCGCCTGAGTCGAGTTTAACATGGCAAGCTAGGCGACTAATAATAAAACCTTTTATTTTGTGTCACCGCTTTATTGCAACCAAACGCTATTGCAAAAAACATCACACAGCATACAAAAACGACCGCTCCCTTGAGACTTAACCAGCCACCTGAATCAAGCAAAGGACAAAACGTCATGGCCAACACGTTAATACAACACAATAATAAAGCCCAACGGGTATAAGCTCGGTAGCCAAGTAATGCGGCAAACAAACTGCTAAAAACATTAAAAATTACCGCTTCAGGAAAGAGGTGAAAGGCCGACAACATGGCGGCAAAGGCCAAAATAGTGACTAGATAAAAAATACTCTGCTGCATCTTGTTTCTCCTTAACATGGACAGCAATATCAACCGCTACACTAGGTCGTAGCGATAAATCCTAACTCACATAGCTACCAAGAAAATGGACTGCATTTGCTACTCCTTAGCAATTCTTAAAAGCACCATTTCGTGGCTATGCTTAACCCAATTGTAGAAACATTAACGTGTATTTCAATGCAAATCCGACATGAAGTTTTGGCAATTATAATGCACAGATAACGAACTTCTCTGAAAGAAATTTCATGTGCATTTTCGTCATATTGCACTACGTTCATTACACTTAAATATCGATCAGTAATTAATAGCGTTGAAAATTCTCTCAAGTTATAGCTGGGGTGTAATCAATAACTTTTAAATTACTGACATGAGAAGCATGACTCATTTAACACTCAGATTCAGTACAAAACGTAAATAATATGTCACAACAAGGCATCAACTAATTCGCATAGAGGGTATGAAGACGCTTGAAATATCAGCGTTAACCAGCTAGTCTAACTGGGTGGTCAGACCTCTTATAAGGAAGAACAACATGACACTTATATTTGTTCTCGCGTTGTTAGCCTTGCTCAGCGCAGCAAGCTATCATCGCGCAAGCTGGAATACCGCTCTAGGTATTGCAGCAGTTACAATGCTAGTTGGCACCTTTGCTGGTGCATTTGGCATTATCTCTTGGTTAATTTTCTTAGCGATTGTTATTCCGCTTTCAGTAACGAACCTGCGTCAGCAATACATCGTGGCTCCAGCATTTAAAGCGTTCAAAAAAGTTACGCCGACAATGTCAGAAACCGAAAAGTCAGCGATTGATGCAGGTACCACTTGGTGGGAAGCCGATCTATTTTGTGGTAACCCAAACTGGGATAAACTTCATCAGTTTCCTAAGCCACGCTTGAGCGTTGAAGAGCAAGCGTTTTTGGATGGTCCGGTGGAAGAAGTGTGTGCCATGCTTAACGATTGGGAAGCAACGCACGAACTGACTGACTTACCGCAAGACGTGTGGCAATACTTAAAAGACAACAAGTTCTTTGCGATGATCATCAAAAAGCAATACGGTGGTCTTGAGTTTTCAGCTTACGCGCAATCTTGTGTACTACAAAAGCTTACCAGTAAATCAACTTTACTTTCGTCTATCGTGGGCGTACCTAACTCGTTAGGCCCAGGCGAACTACTTCAGCACTACGGTACTGACGAGCAAAAGGAACACTACTTACCTCGTCTAGCAGTGGGTGATGAAATCCCTTGTTTTGCATTAACGTCACCAGAAGCGGGCTCTGATGCTTCATCTATCCCTGACTTTGGTGTGGTATGTAAAGGCGAATGGGAAGGTGAAGAAGTATTAGGTATTAGCCTAACGTGGAACAAACGCTATATTACTTTAGCACCTGTTGCGACTGTACTTGGTCTGGCGTTTAAGATGCGCGACCCGGACGGTCTATTAGGTGATAAAGAAGAGTTAGGTATTACTTGTGCGCTTATTCCTACAAACACGCCAGGCGTAAAAATTGGCCGACGTCATTTCCCACTGAATGTGCCATTCCAAAATGGCCCTACCCAAGGCGAAAACGTGTTTGTACCACTCGATTTCATTATCGGTGGCGCAAAAATGGCAGGACAAGGCTGGCGCATGCTGGTTGAGTGTTTGTCGGTTGGTCGTGTTATTACGCTACCTTCAAACTCTGCCGGTGGTATTAAATCCCTTGCAGTTGCAAGTGGCGCATACAGCCGCATTCGTCGCCAGTTCAAACTGCCTATCGGTAAGATGGAAGGGATTGAAGAGGCACTAGCGAAACTTGGTGGCTATGCGTATAGCTCTGATGCTGCGGTGACTATGTCAACTGGCGCGGTAGATTTAGGTGAAAAACCTTCGGTTGTTTCTGCCATTTTGAAGTACCACTTAACCGAACAAATGCGTGCTTCAACCATCCATGCCATGGATATTCATGGTGGTAAAGGGATTTGTCTAGGTCCAAACAACTACGTTGGCCGTGGTTACCAAGGTGCACCAATTGCAATTACGGTAGAAGGTGCAAACATCCTAACCCGTAACATGATCATCTACGGTCAAGGCGCTATTCGCTGCCATCCTTTTGTACTGGCTGAACTTGAAGCTTGTTCTATCAAAGATAAACAAGAAGCGCTTGATAGCTTCGATAAATCCTTGATGGGTCACATCGGTTTCACTATGTCGAACTTGGTAAGAACTAAGTGGTTAGCGCTAACCGGTGCACGTTTCACCAAAGTACCATTTAACGATGAAACCGCTGTTTATTATCGTAATGCTGCTCGTTACAGTGCATCATTGGCATTAATGTCTGATATTTGTATGGCTGTATTTGGTGGTTCACTTAAGCGTAAAGAGCGTATTTCTGCACGTTTGGGCGACTTATTAAGCTACCTTTATCTGGTTTCTGCAACGCTTAAGCGCTATAACGATGAAGGTCGTCGTAAAGAAGACTTACCTTTTGTGCAATGGTCTTGTCAGGAGCACCTGTACCTTTGTCAACGTGCCCTTGCTGACTTAATCAACAACATGCCTTCTGCTGCATTACGTGGTTTGTTGAAAGTGGTACTGTTCCCATTTGGTCGTCCGGTTCGTAAACCAACCGACAAAATGGAGCACAAACTTGCTCAGCTACTTCAAGTATCTAGCGAAACGCGTGACCGCCTTGCAACACACATCTACTTAAAAGATGAGCCTCTGTGCTTGCTTGGTAAGCAAGAGCAAACGCTAAAAGACATTCTTGCCGTAGAGCCGTTATTTGAAAAGGTATGCCGTGGTACTGGTAAAAAGTTACCGTTTATGCAACTTGATAAAGTAGCAGCAATGGGGCTTGAAGCAGGTGTACTGAGCGAAGACGAAGCAGCTAAATTGACTGCCGTTGAAGCGAAACGTCTTGCCGTTATCAACGTTGATGACTTTGACCCTGAAGAGTTACTTGCCGGTAAAGCAAGAACGAAGGAATCAAGTAAAGCAGACGCAGCATAACTATTTTTGTTTAGGTAGTGTGATCCATACTACCATAGCAATTAGCGTGGATATAAAGGTCAGAATTTTCTGACCTTTTTTCTTGGCAGATTATACCAATTTGGCTTAATACTTGCTCAATTTGAAGGAATAAATCTGACGCTAACAGCGTTAAAAATTTCTTATTTAGAACAACTAAATAACAAAATTTTTGCCTGGTTATCGACAAGATTTTCTCGCCTCAAAATAGACCACTTAATTAAGAAAATTGGTATTAGAGCCGGGGGAACACAGCTCTAGTGTTTTAAAATAAATATCGCACTTTAAACGTCACTAAGTCTTGCACTGGTTGCTGCCATAAATCAGCGACACTACCAAACCAGTCTCTGCGCCCGACTTGCGACTTTTCAAGTGTCGAAAAGTTTGCACCTCCGCGTTGATACACTAAAAAAATATCTGAATATGCACCCATGCGATAACGCAGTTTTATCTGGCTTGCTAAGCGCCTGTCGTCAAAACTGGTGTCACCATGAATTTCGTGAAGCTCTCCGTTGGTAATTTGATAAATCGTCTTACTTTGTGCTTCAAGTATCGTCCACTGTAGCGAACCACTGAGTTCAAGGTTGTCGGTGATCCGACCGTTAAATTCCAACTTATTGGAAAACTCATCTCTGTCGTATTCACTCAAGCGGTTTTGCCCGTTCGCCATCAGCCAGCCATCACCGCTTCTAAAGAAATTACTCAACTTAAGGTTCCAGTTGTAGTGTGGCATCCACGTCAAATCCACGGCGTATTGCTGTGCTGAGCCTGATATTCCTTCTTGGTCAAGCTCTATACTCGCAGCCCAAGAAAAATCCCCCACATAAGGGCTTTGATAAAAGACCCGAGACTCTATACGGCTTGGCATCTCAAACACCTCAGTGCCTCGCCCTAAGTTGTCTTGTTTACCGCTAGTGTAATAATCTAGCCCGAGGTTAAGCTGACCACCATTTGCCAACAAAAACTGCGCTAAATATGCTTGTCTGGCCGCTAAACCTGTTCCAGCATTGTTTTGCTCATGCCTCAGTGTGAGTGACTGCTTAAACCTGGTAAACCAGCTGTCTTTTGGGTGCATCGAGTATTCACCATAAAGCTCGCTCACCTGCCAGTCATTGCGTTTCATATAGCCGAGATCACGGTTATCAAATTCGTCATCCACAGCAAAGTAGCGCGCAGCGAACTTCGTCTGTAAAGAAAGTTGATACTCCGCGTCTAGCGATACACCTTGACCTGTAACATGTTGCTTTTGTGTTTCTACCTCTGTTTGCAATAGCGCGCCTTTGAAAGACCAAGTATCACTACGATACTGGCCATCAAGGGCATAACTCATGGCATCGCGTTCAAGAAATGGCCGATCTGTTTTGGTTGCAAGCACACCGACCTGCCAATCTTGCGTGCGATAATTAGCTCTTGTTGCAAAAAACTGCTTACCAATATCGTCCGAAAAGTCCGACTCAGACACAGCAAAAGTACCAAATTGTACCGACTTTCCTTTATGCACAAATCGTAGTGCCGCATCTATGGGGGTGATTGCGCGTGTACCATCATCACTTGATGCCCCTATCCGACGAGTATGAATAAGCTTAGTGCTTTCAAGTGCAGCAACGTCAAAAAGGCTGATATCTTGGGTGAAAAATGGACGTTTATCGGTGCGAAGCGTTTCCACGGCTGAATAATTCACGTCAACATCATCGATATCCACCTGACCAAAGTCAGGATTCACGGCAAGACTCACCTTCTGATGATGAGAAGGCTTGTAAAACAAATCAAAGCCAACATCGGACTGGTGCTGGCGCTCGGAAGGTGAAGTGCTTAGCGGTGCAAATTGAGCCTGATGCGCAAAGTAAGGCACAAATGCCAATTGAGAATGCGCGGGGATCTGTGCTGCGATCTTTGGCATGGTCAGGAAGAAATCACTATTTGCTGTTGTATCCTCATGGTTTGCATAGATAAAATTACTTTTAAGTTCATACAACTGTACCGAAACCCCAATCTTTGTAAGCCCCTGCTCATCTCCTGGCTGAAACGACACGGTATGCCAAGGGATCAATAATTCCGTGGTCCAATACGTATCGTCAATGTGATTGGCATAGTGCCAGTCCCCATCCCAATCGTAATCCACGTTTAAGCTTGGGGTTACAACACCATCTTGCGAGCCGCCACCTAATGTCACCGAAAATTGATATGCACTACTACCGTCGCCTGAAAAGTCCACAACTACCCGATTGAAGTCAGCTTGCATAAAGCGGTCATGGATATTGAATTGTCGCTTGCGCTCGGCTTCATTCTGGAAGTTTTTAATACCAATATAAACACCGTCGGCGGTTGCAAAAGCTTTTGCGGTAATTTTGTCATTGGCAGATGCCAAAGTTACAGGCACAACCTGAACAAATTGTTCAAACTGTGTAGCTGAACCCCACTGCGCTTCATTCAACTTACCATCAACCACGATAGGTTCCGCAAGTGCAGCTCCTGCCATCATGGGATAACTTAAACCGAGCCAAAATTTATTGCTTTTATTCATACATACTTTCCTCAGAGTTATGCCTGCTATTGCAACAAACTTTGCCGTAAAAAGTTCTTAACTTTTTCTGAAGAAAGCTGACTTAACCTTTATAAACATTGACTTAATCTTAAGAAACGCTAACGTTATGGGAACAATTGGTTTTAATTATTGAAATTGGTACTCAGCGTGCAGGCACAGGAAGTAGAGATGGTTTGTTTTGGACATTGGCAGTTTGATCTCCAGCAAGATTGCCTAACACATAGGCAAAGCCAAGAAACCGTAAAACTTGAGCCACAAATGGCAAGGTTACTCGCGCTTTTTATTGAGCATCATAACGAAGTGCTAGAGAAATATTGGCTTACCGAACAGCTGTGGCAACATGCGGTTGTCGAACCTAATAGTCTTTATCAGCTTCTGACTAAACTGCGAAAAGTGCTCGGGGACGACCCTAAAAACCCGATTTACATCAAAACCATCCCAAAGCGGGGCTATCGCTTTATCGCACCACTAGAAAGACATGAAATAGCACCTCGTCATACGGCAAAACCAGTCAACGTAATCGCCAAGTCCCGTATTTTATCACTCAGTGCCGTCGCAATGGCGGTTCTATGCTTTGGCGCAATCGCTTTTTTTAATCAAGCACCGACTGAAAAAACACCATCACGCTACGAAACTTCTAGCCTCAGTCATGAGCTTGGCCTTGAATTTGACGTTGATGCCCACCAAAGCAAAGATCTCATCGCCTATGTAAAAGATTTTACCCACCTTATTATTGCCAACAAACAAGGCTATCAATTAAATGAACACCGCTTTGATTCGCGGATCAGCTTTCCAAGTTGGAGTCCCGACTCAGATAAGCTGGCATTCTGGCAATATCAAGGTAGTGGCTGTCAACTTCATGTTATGACTGCCGCAGGGCAATTTTTCCACAGTTCTCAAATTCTTCCGTGCCAAGTTGGTACTAAACCCGTTTGGAAAAATGACAAAGAGCTCATCCTAACGTTCGGCCAATATAATGCCAAAGCAGCACACCTTTACCGGCTTGAGTCCCATCAAATGGTTAAGCTGCCACTTGCTTTGGCAGCCAACGAGCGGTTAAAAATGGCCCTTCGAGCATGGCAAGATAAAACCTATTATTTAGTTCAAGATAAACAAGGGTTAGCACGACTACAAACGCTCGATGGCACGGTACATCTAAAGTGGTCAGCTCCAGTCACTTCAGTTGCGTTTGATGTTTATCATCAAGCTGTGATTGCGAGCCAATATGGCAGCCTATCGCGACACTTTAGAGACGGTGACAGTCAAGCCATCAAAGAAACGGAAATTGGCTTATACACAAGCTTCTCAAGCGATAATCGCGGCGATATATTCGCGGCATTGGAGAGTTTTCAAGTTAATATCAAAGACCGAGATGATCTCCCCTTATTTTCAAGCTCAAGCATCGACTATCTACCACTGACCAACAGCTTGGGGGAAACGGCGTTTATGTCGAGGCGCAGCGGCGTATGCGAGGTGTATCTATATCACGATGATAAAATCAATCAGCTTTCCTTTCATCAGGGGCATGAATACGTTGGTTTTTTAGTATGGAGTCCAGAGCTGAGCTATTTGGCCTCAAACCGTGATAACGATTTAGTGATATACGACCGAAAACGCCCACTCACCCAGTTCAATTCACAGCTGAGTCTGCCCGTCAAAAGCATGGGCTGGATAGATGAGCAAACACTATGGGCTTATGACGGCGAAACATTAAACCAATACAGCTTGTCTGGGGCGCTTATCAGCAGTCATGATAGTACAGCTGACTTTGTCTTTTATCACCCCGAAAGACAAACCTGGTTTGTGCTACAACAAAACCTACTGCTTGAGTACGAGACGCTCTTCGAAAGCGACTCAGAAGCGTTAAATAAATATGCGTTAAGTCAAAAACAAACCAATCAATTTAGTAACTTAAGAATTCGCGGCAACGACATCTATTGGCAATCCGCTTGGTCAAAAAGGGACTACATTTGGCAACTCACCTTGATGCCAGAGCAAAACCCTACGCTTAAAAAAGTCGGCCACTTGATTTGGCACTACGATATCGACGCGCTTGGGGATCTACTCATAGCAAAAATGGAAAGTGTAGAAGGCGATATCAAGAAACTGACTCGCCTATCTGAAGCTGCTAACTAACGATTATCATTACAAAAGCACATACGCGGTATAGCTCAGCACTAAGGTGCTGAGCCAAGTCATAGCTAAAAGCTGTGGACTTTTTAATGCACTTAACACTAAAAGTGGTAGAAAGGCATAGGGTAACAGGCTCACTGCACTCAGTCCTAATAACATATAGACAGGCACTGAAAAACAGACGGCAGCCGTCAGCACAATAATCCAGATGCTCTGCTTTGCCGATTGCAGCTTATCTATACTCAACCAATATGCAGTGCGGTCGTAGACTTCAGGTTTGAGATCAATGGCAAGGCTCGACCACCATAATAGATTTAACGTCACCAGACCTGGAACGTAATTTGCCATCAGATCGGGGCGCTCTGCGCTTAAGATCGCGCCAAACCATAGCACCAACACACTCATCACAATGCGCCAAAGCAACACAAAATAGTGGTTGTAAGCAAAGCTCAGCCAAAATGTCGTTAACCCTTTAACCATTACCGATAACGTCACTTTACGCGGTAGCAAAGCAGCACAGCCAAACACTATTAGGTTTACAGCAATCAAATACCAAGTAATTTCGACAACAGCAAAACTGATAATAGCTGTTATCAATAATCCAATACTGGTCCCCAAAGGACGATAAATAAAACAAAGAGCAACGAAGAATTGCGTCACCGCAAAAAACAGTAAATGCCATGCTTGTGTGATTTTCTCAATTCCAATCGAGTAGCAAAGAATTAGCGTCATCAATAATAAGGGGTGAACAACCAGTACGGACAATCCATCCGCCACTTTTTGATGGATGGTACGATGCAGGATCGTGTGGTGGTAACTTCGGTGCGCTTTGTCCAAAACCGCATCTCGAAACACAAATAGAATAAAGCTTTGCGCCGCAAGTAATCCCCACGCAATTTGTACCTGTGCAACGGGATTATCACTTTCTACAATTTTACCTATACCCATAAATAGTATTGCGATAAAACCTAGCAGATAAACTTGAAACAATGCAGCTATCATCAAGCCAAATTGCTGAAGTTGCTGGCCTATAGCTTGCAGCGATAAGGAAAGTGATGCTTTTCTGTAACGATAGTAATAAAGCATATTAACTACCCTGTTTTGGTGCTAAGGGAACAGAGTGAAATCCAACTTGTAAAAAAGGTTCAGGCTCATGACTTGTCATCAGCACCATGCCAGCGTAGTTTTGCGCGAGCTCAACGATATATTCGCAGCCTGCCGCGTCCAAAGCTGCAGTAGGCTCATCGAGCAATAAATAAGGGGTATTACGCATCAAGGCATTAATAAGCTGAAGCTTCTTTTTGTTACCAGAGGAGAGATCCGCGTAACGCGTCATTAAAAAGGTTTCAAACTGAAAGTCGTTTACAAGCTGCGAAGGAAAATCACATTGCCATGCGGTTGATGTGAGAGTTAATAACTCTTTTGCACGCAAAAAAGCAGGAAATGGAATGTTGTCTGACGCAAGTGCAACAAGTGTTTGGCGTTTATCGATTTTCTTGTCTTGTAATAGAATGTCGCCATTGAACGCATCATCAAGCCCAGCAATCATGCACAGTAAGGTGGTTTTCCCTACGCCATTCGGCGCCGCTAAACAAATTCTATTATGCTCAAACTCTTGTGAGTAATTGTCAAACAGTACCTCTTTGGAGAAGCTTTTACTTAGAGATTTTATCGTTATCATCTTGCTCTACACTATAAATCCAAATAGGGATTTATATTTATGTTTAAAAATGTAGTTGTCATAAAACTTAACTTATTACAAAAGCCAATATTTATCACCTAGTTAGAAAGTAAAATGACATATATTACGTACCTTATTTTGTAACAAAGCCTTACACTCTACATTTTTTAACATCTTATAAACATCATTAAGTAACCTTTCATTTTTCCATCCTATACTCTTGCTCCGAAATCGCTTGAATAACGACCTATGTTCAAAATATTGATAAAGGAGATCAACTATGAACTTTCGTATCCTAACTGCAGCCACCCTATCCCTATTAGCAGTAGCATGTTCGTCTGAAGATATCGAGACCGCCAACTTCGGTTCTGACATCTATAAAAACCAATATAACTTGGTTAATGCCACCGATTATGAAATTGCATTTCACCTTGCTAACACTGAGCTAGACGGTGATGAACGAAATGTCGCTGACGATAAATATCGCGTCAAAGTACTAGCTTCCGGTTCAGAACCCGTACGCATAACACACGAACATAACACCAACCGTGAAATCAGTTTTTATGCTGAGTCAGTCAACAAGCTTGGCATGATAGAACAAGAAAAAATTAAGGTAAGTAATGACCGAGATTATCACTTTGTTGTAATGCAGGATAGCAACGATACCTTAGATATAAAGGTGGTTAGAAAGTCTAAAGATGATCACGATAATAAATTTACCGTACGAGTATTAGCTTCCAAAACAATGACATTAAATATTAACGGTTCAGACGTTGAATTTGATAAAGGAGAAGTCAGTAGCTGGTATCAAGTGGATGACTGTAATCAAGATATTATGATGGGTGATGAGGTTATAAGTCTTTGCAATGCATCACTAGACCGCTCTTACTTACTCGTCGTCGGTGAAACTGGATTAATGAGCACCGTTTTAGAATACTAACTAATTAGTGTTTTTGAGGCTGCCGATATTCCGGCAACCTCAACGGTTAGCCGTCTAGATTTATATTTATAACGCATTTTTTATTCACAAAAAATTCAACTTTCTGCCGAAATAAGTCAATTCTATTCATTTTCAGATCCGACCATACAAAATAGTGACATTTGTCATAAGTCAGTTTTATTAAACTTTCCACGCGCAATAAAAATAGAGTTTTAGCTTTAAAAATCAATTAATTCTTTATATCTCATAGAGATAAAAAATAGCTATTAACAACTCCATATTGCAATCATTTTATAACATTTCAATTATGTTAACGTTGGATTTAATTAACATTAAAATGTCAAATTTTTCGTGTTGACACCCTGAAAACTCGGGCTTAACCTAGCCGCCGTTCTTAAAACACAACAATCAAAAAATCACATTTAATATTTTTTATTTACAAATAAAATAATCTTGTAACAAAGATAGCGACAATAGTATCGCGACAAAGCCGACCAAGTTAGCGGATTGGCACACACGGGACGTTGGTTAAGTAGTACTCGCCTCTAACAAGTATGATTGGGTTTTCTAAACAATTTCCCGCCATACAAAAATATAAGCATTGTGAAAATCACAATCGGATTCATTATTTTAGTCAGAGTAGGAAAGTCATGAACCAGTACAACACAGAAAAGGAAGCAATTCAGGTCGAGAAAAAGCTCGGTAGTATTGTTTTCATCTCGCAAGATCAATCACTTTCTCTGGAGTCAGTGCAAGATTACGCAGCTCAGCCCTTATCCAAAGTAAAATTGGACGAATTGGCACTAAAAGCTAGAATCGAGCAAAACCGTCAATACCTGGACAATAAATTAGCAAATCAAGAAGATATATACGGCGTGACGACTGGTTTTGGTAACTCAGCAAGTAACCGTATTTCGACTTCTCTCTCTGAAGAATTACAACAAAACCTCATTGCTTATCATGGCTGTGGCGTTGGTGATTACCTTTCAGAGTCTGATTGTGCCGCGACTTTATTGATCCGCATGAACTGTAATGCCAAAGGCTTTTCGGGCGTTAGTTGGGAATTGCTGGCGCAAATGGAAACCTTTCTAAACAACCGCATCATCCCAGCTATCCCTTCTATGGGTTCAGTGGGTGCGAGTGGCGACTTAACACCACTTTCTTATGTCGGTGCCGCACTTGGTGGTAAGCGTAAGGTGTACTATCAAGGACAACTACGTGAAACCGCTGAAGTGTTAGAAGAGCTAAACATTGCGCCATACAAGCTAAAGCCGAAAGAAGGTTTAGCTATCATGAATGGTACTTCGGTTATGTCTGCCATCGCCACGAATGCGCTAAAAGACATCCGCCGCGGCATTGATTTAAGCTGTAAACTGATCGCGCTTTATGTCGAACTTATCGAAGGTCGTGCATCGCCATTCCATAAACGCGTACACGAACTCAAACCACACCGCGGACAGCAGATCTGCGCAGAGAAAATTCTAGAACGCTTAACTAACGTCGATCAGCGTTTAGGTCGCAGAAACCGCACCGATGACAACATTGAGTTTGGCAAGCAAGAAACGTTCAGGTTACAAGATAGCTATTCAATTCGCTGCTCTCCGCAGGTGTTAGGTCCATTAATTGATGCTGAGATGTGGGCATCACAGATCCTAACGACTGAAATCAACTCTGTGAACGATAACCCACTATTTGATGATGAGAACGACCTTATCCTCAACGCGGGTCACTTCTACGGTGGTCACGTTGCAGCGGTGTGCGATACCCTCAAGCCACTCGTTGCAAACATGGGCGCCTTACTAGAGCGTGAATTAGGCATTTTGGTTGACGACCGTCTTAACGGTGGAATTTCTAACAACTTGGTTGCGCGTGAAGATCTTGGCGACAAAGCTTGGGTACACCACGGTTTCAAAGCAATGCAAATTACCTCTTCTTCTCTTGTTGCAGAAGCACTGAAAAATGCAGGCCCTATGTCAGTATTTTCACGCACAACAGAAGCACTAAACCAAGACATCGTCAGCATGGGCACCATCGCCGCACGTGACCTTCGTCGTATTACAGATCTTATCAAGCCAGTTATTGCTATTCAGGCAATGGCGATCCGCCAGGCATTTTATGTTGATGGGAAAGATGCAAAAGCAGAGAAACTCAACGCACTTTCTCGCGAGTTTTTCGACGAAATTAGCAGCAACTTCCAACCAGTCATTGAAGATAGGCCGATGGATGTCGAAATCAACAATATGGTTAACGCCCTATTTAATGAGCAGTAACCCTCTCTAAGTCATTTTTGAGATGACGATAACGCTATAGCTGGCAGCTTCACTGCAGCCAGCTAGGGCTTGTTGTTGCTCAAAAACCGCTAATGAGACGTAAACTACACACCAGAGAAACTAAAAAGGATATAAAAATGAGTAGCTTAGAATCAATAACACAATTTATTAAACAAGACATCATTGTAGACAATTTAGAAGTGGTAGATAGCATTGATGAAATCGAAGATGATGCTCAACTTATCGGTGACGGTCTAGATCTAGACAGCATCGAGGTGCTCGATCTTGTGGTATCTATCGAGAAAAAATACAACCTTAAGTTCAAAGATTACCCAGAACAAACCATTCAAGAAAAAATGAAAAACGTCAGTACCTTAGCTAGCTTTGTTCACGAACAAGTTGAAGCACAAACAACAGCTGAAGCTTGTTGACCTGACCGTAACCATTTTCGCTTGGAAGGACACCATGCAAACATACAGTGCCATTCGTTCAACACTCATGCAACTGATTGAAGCTGAGTTAGAAGTAGATAAAGAACAACTAGACGTACTAAGTGACGACGCCAATTTAATTGAGGCGCCACTGTTTCTCGACTCGGTCGACCTTATGCAGTTATCTGCTGCATGTAAAAAAGCGTTCCAATTAAAAGACTTGGGCGAATTGAGCACTGTAACTTTGGCGACTCTAACACGTCAAATAGCGTTAAACTTAACGCAACAAAAACAAGCAACACCCTTGGAGACTTGGGCAGATCAAGTCACCTCTCTCAACGAGACCGATTTACTAGCACTGATACAGCGTAGTCTAGAGTGCGAGATCAACGGTCAGGTTCGCCTTATCAAAGACAGCACGCCCTGCGATATCATTGTGAGCACTATGGTGTTATTAGCGCACAATATCACTCCGGTATTAAGTGCGAATGCGGCCGCGAACGCCAATGCGTTTAGCTGGCGAGAACTCCCGCTTGCCAATCAAGAGGTAGAAGTTCCGTTTCATTCCATGACGGCATTTTTACAACAGCATAGCGATAAGACAATTGGCTTTGAAACGTCAGGCAGCACAGGCAAGCCACAAACTTGGCATAAATCCATCGCCTCACTCCATGCAGAAGCTGTCACCTTTGCTGACACTTTCTCGTTTGACGCAGTAGATTATTTCTGTGCCTGCGTTGATATCCGCCACATGTTCGGTTTTATTTGGGCATTTATGCTCCCTCTGCAACTTGGCAAACCGGTGTGTTACGAACTTGGTTCTACACCGGATTTACAACCAGTAAGAGATAAACAGGTAGGTGTGATCTTAACGCCAACTATGTTTGATTTTGTGGCCGATCAGTTAAGTCAAAACCACTGTTACTTAATAAGCTCAGGTGCACCATTCAAAGGTGAGAAAGAGCAAAAGCTTGCCGACCTTATTTCTTCCCTATCGCTTTCAATACAAGCTTTTGAGGTACTAGGCAGCACTGAAACCGGCGGTATCGGCTATCGTCCATTAGGCAACAACGAAACACACTTTACTAAGTTCACTGCGGTCGACATTTATCAAAATGCCGAGCGTAAAACCATGTTGAGATCGCCGTTTTTAGTGGCTAATTGTGAAGAGTTTGAGCTCAAAGATAAGCTGATTTTCAGCAATGAAAACCAATTCACACACGGTGGGCGCGCAGACCAAATATTTAAGTATGCAGGTAAACGCTACTCGCTACAAAGTATAGAAAAAATCCTCCAAGAACGCTTTGCGGGACTTCGCCATCGCGTGTTTTTTATCGAGGACAATAACAATAATAAAGGGGGCGAGCTGGTCGCCTTTGTCGAAGGACTATCTTGCATCCCTACACTTCAGGACATCAGAAGTTGGTTTAAAGATTTACCCACGCCGCAGGTTCATTTTTTGGCGCAATTTCCAGAAAACGAGCTCGGCAAAATCACCCTCTCGGCACTACAGGAATGCGTACATGAATAATAAACAACAAACTTTCATTACTGGTTATGGTGTGCTCTGTGCAGCGGGCGAAAATCGCCAAGCGCTGCTAACTAGCATCAAGGAAAACCGCACTGGTATTGACCGCATTAATCGTTTCGACACACAGGGACTAACACACAATGTTGGGGCGCTCGCTATCAACTACGAGCACCACAGCGCAGAACATTTTGATATGGATCTGGCGAGCCAATACGCTATCCATGCCGTTACAGAAGCACTTGAGCATGCAAATTTAGCCTTAACTGAGATGGACAGTACCCGTGTGGCATTTATTCTCGGTAATGCAAACTGCGGTATGTTTTCATTGATGGAGAGCCTTAAAGGTCAGCATCAACTAGGGTTTAAGTTTTATCCACCACATCAAATTGCAACCGATGTCAGCCGCCACTTCGATATTCAGGGCCCTGTAATGACTTTCACCTCGGCCTGTACCGCAAGTAGCAGTGCCATTGCTTTTGCTAAGCAACTTATCGAAAATGACCAAGCAGATGTTGTCATTGCTGGCGGTGCAGATGCCCTCAGCGAGCTAGTTTACGGCGGCTTTCAGTCGGTACAGTCCTTGAGTCCTGAACCTTGTGCTCCGTACAGCGAAAAAATGGGATTAAGTTTAGGTGAAGGCGCAGGTTTTTTAGTCTTTGAATCGCAAACACATGCTAATAAGCGTAACGCAACGCTGCGATATCAGTTGCTCGCGACAGGGTCGAGCTTAGATGCTCACCACGCTACAGCGCCTAACCCCGAGGGCGATGGTGTACGCCGCGCTTTTACGCAGACATTGTCCTATGCGCCCGTTGCAGCAAGTGATATTGAATATATCAACAGCCACGGGACTGGTACGCCAGCAAATGATGGCGCAGAGCTAAAAGGGATCCAATCAGCCATTGGTGAACAGGCCATGCGCGACGTCTCGGTTTCAAGTAGTAAATCTTACTTTGGTCATACCCTTGGTGCCGCTGGTGCCGTAGAACTTATTTCAACTTTGGTCAGTCAGGATGAAGGGCTTCTACCAGCAACACTGGGTGTCGACTCAATAAGGTCTTGTTGCCAAGCATATCAATTAGTGACCAATCAGGCGAAACCTCAGGTTGTTGATGTTTTTGCAGTGACTAACTCAGCGTTTGGTGGCCACAACACCAGCATGCTACTCAGTAAACATCAGAAAACGTCGATTAACACGGCGCCAAATCCGGTGTACCTACTTGCTGCCACCAGCCTGTCTGATACTGAAGTATACAATGCTAGACAAAATAGCACCGACCACTTTGCTGAATTTAACTTAAAACAGCAGTTCCCTGCACTTTTCCAGCGCCGTACACCGTGTGTTGCACAATTTGCCTTGGGTGCCTGCCAATTTACCTTACAAGACAGCGATCTCGATCTTGCGCAATTACCACTGCCAGAATTCGCAGCCTACTATGCTAATCCCATTGGTTCGCTGGAAACCTTAGATAAAAACCTCGCATCATTTCAAGATGGCATTGCAGAGCTAAAAAGTACGCATTTCCCCAATACCGTCGTCAATGCCACATTAGGCCAACTGGCACTCGGCTTCAGCTTTAAAAACTCGGCCACTTGTGTGAGTGATTTAGGCAATGACTTTTTACATGCGCTTTGGAGCGCAGCACTTGATATGCGTGAAGGTCGAAGTCGATATGCGATGGTATGTAGCTCGCAAGACGATACTGCACTCTCGCAGCAAGTCTGGGCTGCACATCAATTCCAAGCAGATATCGGTCATTTTTCCAGCGCGGCGCTCTTGGCAACCAGCGAAGTGTTACCGGCAGGCTACCAACCTCTCGCAGAAATCATTGATTTTATTCAAATCAATGATGCGCAGGAACATCAAGCACTAGACAGATTATTAGCAAGCCATGCTAGGAAGCTGAGCCAAGTGGGCAATGTCGTGTTAAGTACTTATCACGATGAAGCGTTTGCCACCATTGCAGCAAGCTTGGACAGCCATTTACCACAGGCCCAACTTATAAAATATCAGCCACAAACCACGCCTCTACACAGTACAGAATTAGCAGTGCGTGCGCTAATGCATGCACTCAACACCCCAGCTGGTGATACCGAGTTAGATCAAACCCTACTCCTAAGCGTTAATCTCGCGGGAAGTATGACGGGATGTATTTTACGAACAGTAAGGAAATAAGATGACGACCGTGATCGAAGTGAAGAACTTAAGGAAGGTCTACAAAAGAACACGAAAAGTTGCCGTCGATGACGTCTCTTTTAGCGTTAGCGAAGGCGAATGTTTTGGACTCCTTGGGCCCAATGGCGCCGGAAAAACCACGACGTTGGAAATACTTCAGGGCTTGCGTAGTGCAACGTCAGGTGAAGTGACGTTATTCGGTCTTAATTGGAAGCAACACGAAACCAAACTTCGCAGCCTTATGGGTGGCGTGATGCAACACAATAACCTCTACGAAAAACTCAAAGTAAAAGAGTGCGTCGAGCTATTTGCCAGCTTTTACCCAAGCTACACGCCAATTGATACGCTGCTTGAGCGCTTCAATTTAAGCGAGAAAAAGGACGCTTGGCTAAGCGAACTCAGCGGTGGACAAAAGCAACGCGTATTTTTGGCGATGGCAGTGGTTGGCCAGCCCAAGTTGGTGTTTTTAGATGAGCCAACTACGGGACTTGACCCCACGAGTCGCCAGGAGTTTTGGCACATCATTAAAGATCTCAAAGAAGCTGGTACCTGTGTGATGTTAACGACGCACTACATGGATGAGGCAGAGTTCTTATGCGACAACTTAGCCATCATTAATTCAGGTCAAATCATAGAGTCAGGCGCGCCAAGCGACATTATTAATCGCACCTTTGAGACTCCGGTGATTAAAGAACCCAGAAAAGCCACACTCAACGACGTATTTTTGAAACTCACAGGTTCCACGATGGAGAGGGAAAGTTATGCCTGAGTTAAGTCAAACTAAGTTATATCCATTTTGGCAATTAATGATGGTCAATATTCGACCTTTTTTCCGTGATAAAGCGGTATTGCTATGGACATTCGGTTTACCTATTTTTATCGCCCTATTGTTGATCCAAGCCTTCTCCGGTGGACCAAAAATGTCTCCTATGAATGTGGTGGTGATGCATGGCGAGCAAATTGAACAGAAATGGCTTAAAGCGATGGAAGAAGATCCACTCGTTACCGTTACCCGCCTCTCACAAACCGATTCAATTGTGCTGGAAGACAGCTTTGCTTCTGCTCAGCTGGCGGAAGTGATCAGCTCACCAGGCTCAGTGCTACGTAAGCTGCAAAATGAGGTGAGCCCTGAAGTTTACCTTGCCCCCAACGCTATGTTTTCTACTCATAACTCCGATGAATCGTTAATGGCACGTAACTATCTATTGCGTCTTAAAGCGCAAGCTAACGGCGAAGAGATGCGAAGCAATGTCATTAGCGTCAAAGGTTATCGTTACACTGACTGGTTGATCCCGGGGATCATCGTGTTACAAGTCCTTGGTTTAGCACTGGTGTCGATTGCCAACAGTTTAGTTTCGGACAGACAAAACGGCTTTTTTAAACGTCTACGCCTTTCTCCTTTCAAACGCCGTGATTACATCATTGGGATCGTGCTCGCACGCTTATTCTTGCTGGTGTTCCAAATGCTGATTCTGTTCGTCGCATTTCACTTTTTATTTGGTTACACGCTGCAAGGAAACGTGCTGGATATCATTGCAGTAATGGCACTCGGTTCATTTTGTATCTGTATGCTCGGCGTGTTAGTCGGCGCCCGTAGCCAACGGGTTGAAGTCTCATCAGGGATAGCTAACTTACTTTACTTTCCGTTGATGTTTTTATCGGGCATCTATTTCGACACCGCTAACTTCCCCACTCTACTGCGAGAAATAGTTTCG
Source organism: Pseudoalteromonas sp. NC201 (assembly GCF_002850255.1). Taxonomy (NCBI): domain Bacteria; kingdom Pseudomonadati; phylum Pseudomonadota; class Gammaproteobacteria; order Alteromonadales; family Pseudoalteromonadaceae; genus Pseudoalteromonas; species Pseudoalteromonas sp. NC201. The sequence continues at coordinate 1,344,196 of NZ_CP022522.1, read as the reverse complement.
TTACTGCCAACCACTGCGTTTTTGGATGCACTGCGCTTAGTCGCAAACCAAGGCGTTGAACTGGCTGCGGTAAGTCGTCAACTGATTATTTTAGGCGTCACCAGCGTGGTGTTCTTCCTCATCGTTTACTTCTGCTTTGACTGGGGAGATGAAAAATCATGATCACCGATAACTTGCCGCACAAGGCACCATTTAAGTTTGCAGACAAGATAATCGAACATTCACCGGGAGAGATGATTGTTGGACTAAAGTTTGTCTCGCATAACGAACCAGGCCTCCAAGGACATTTTCCGGATGAGCCTATTTTCCCGGGTGTGTTAATCATTGAGACCATGGCGCAGATCAGCGGCTTGTGCTGCAACAACACGCACAAAGGAGGCATGCTGTCTTCCATAGAAAAAGCCAAATTTAGTCGCCCTGTTCGCCCCGGCGAAATCATTAAAGTAACGGCAAAACTAGAAACTGAATTTGGTGCGATGGCGCGCTTTAAAGCACAAGCACACGTTGAAGATGAGTTGGTTGCAAAAGCCGAACTCACGATTGTTTACACGGATTAAGGAACTTGGTTGTGTTTACTGGAAAGACAGTAGTAGTGACTGGCGTATCCAAAGGGATAGGCAAAGGCATCGCACTCGCCTTTTTGCAAGGTGGTGCTCGAGTATACGGTATTTGTCGCACACAAACCCCCATCGCGGAGTTACACAAACCTGAGTATCAAGCTCGTTTCACTCAACAAAGCGGCAATATTACCGACAGCGAGTTCGTCAACTCCGCTATTCGCCAAGCGATAAGCGACACGGGTCGGGTTGATGTGTTAGTGAATAACGCTGGGATCACGAATGATAGCTTGTTCTCTCAGATGTCGTACGACGCTTTTCATAACGTGTTAGATATCAACTTCAAGGGTACATTGCTGTGTTGCCAAGCGGTGTTACCAGTCATGACTAAGCAAGGTGCAGGCAAGATCATCAACATGGTGTCGCAAAGTGGAATAAGCGGACGTGAAGGCCAAGCCAACTACGCGACCTCAAAAGGCGCAATTATTGGCCTCACTCGGACTATTGCACGGCAATATGGTCACTGTGGTGTTTACTGTAACGCACTCGCTCCGACGTTTATTGCAACCGATATGATTGATGATATCCCCGCAAGCATTATCAACCCGGTGCTTAAACATACCGCACTAGGTCGTGTTGGGAGTGTCAAAGAAATTGCTGATGCCACGCTATATCTCGCTTCTAGCGCCTCTAACTACCAAACTGGAAATGTGCTTCGTTTGGATGGAGGGCTTGCGGTATGAATGCTCAAGCGTTTATTTTACTTTATCCAACAAGTGAGTTTGATAGCCACTTCGTTACCCATTTGCTGTCGCAAAAACATCCGTTACTCCTTATCAATGCAAGTGCTGAGGTGCTCGAGCATAATCCAGAAGCGAGCCATATCCACCTCAACGCTCCCCTCTCGGAGTTAAATACCAATACATTACTAGATTGGTTTGAACTCAATAATAATCAGCAAGAAGTGATGGTACTGCATTGTGCCAATCGCCTTGATGAAAGCAATCTACTCGAAGACATTGCCGTTGGCGAGCAAGTGATTGCGCGTCTAGAAAGCGTATTTTCGGTCCTCAGAGTCATCGCGGACAACCTCAGAGTAAGTGGTGGAAACCTCGTCTTTTTAACTCAATCAGACACCTTAAATTACGAATTAGAAGCCACCGCCAGTGTCTGTAACCACGCTCATAATGCGTTGATGATGACGCTCGCGCGCGAGTATCAAGGTAGCAAGCTGGCAGTTAACAGTTTTGTGTTACCGCTACTGGCTACCGATAGCAAAGCCGCAAGAATCCAAAAGCGCAACCTAAAAGGAGGCGTATTGGGTGCACGACCTGCGGTATACAGCTATCAAGACTTGGTGGAATACCTAGTCAACTTTATGAAAACCAACACCATGCTCACCGGTCAATCCATCGCATTCACACCAACGCTGGAGCTCAAGCTATGATGCCGGTTGACTTATACTGTTTCCATCACGCAGGTGGCTCTTCTTTGTTTTTTAGGGAATGGGCCAAACATTTACCTGCGCATTGGCAACTCCACGGCATCGACTTACCGGGCCGTGGTACTAAAGCAGGCATGCAATCTTTACGGGACTGGGATGAGGCACTTAGTCACCTAAGTAGTAGCACGCAACTTCAGCCGCGTAGTGAGCGGTTGTGCGTGTTTTTTGGTCACAGTCTTGGCGGGATGGTGGCTTATAAGCTTGCCGATCATCTTGCTAAACACGCACTGACAACACCGGATTTACTCTGTCTATCAGGGTGTCGCGCGCCAAGTATTCCCTCGGCTACCCAGTACTCAAAATTGACTGACTCGGACTTGCTCACGACTTTATATCATCTCGACATGCTGCCTAAACATCGTTTAACGAAGGACGTAGAAGCGGTTGTGGCCGCCATGTTTAAAGACGACTTTATGTTAGCCGAGCAACCCGTCAGTACTGACATTACGTTAACGATGCCGGTCGAACTGATCCTCGCCACACAAGATCACTTGGTTAAGCCTGAGTCACACCAAGCTTGGTCTGAGTACTGCGAGAACTATTTTCAATACCATCATGTCGATGGCGGTCATATGTATTTACAACAACGCCCAACGCTGGCGTGTGAGGTGATTGTCGCCGCAGTAGCGCGACACCTAGCACGCTTGCAGCAAACAAAATACCAAAAAGCAAACTGGCAAAAGCCGTTGTGTTAAGGCGAAAAAACAAGGATCACGCAATGAACTCACAGTCCAATTCCGCCAATTTCAAGTCACTGACAACGAGGCAACTTCACGTATGGCAAGCCCAACAGCTTGATTTGGCAAATCCAGTATATAACATCGCTTGCGCGGTACAATTTACCGGCGGGCTCACAGCCGAGGCGCTAGAGCGAGCCTTAGTGTTGCTATTTGCAAGACACCCTGTTTTATCGAGTCGTATTGATGAGGCTCATGGCGAGCCACAACTCGAATTATTAGCCAGTGCCCCTAAGTTATTAGCCGTGCCTGATGAGATTGCCGCTTTTAGTGACTCTGTCACCGCCAAAACCTTAATTGAGCAAGCTATCGATATCACTAAAGAGACCTTTCAATTCTACGCTTGTAGCTCAGAAACTCGTTTGCTATTGACCATCAAAGGGCATCACATCAACTGTGACCAGTGGGCATTGCAAGTACTGATGAGCGATTTACTCGCATGTATAGAAGCGGTGCTTGATAACTCTGAACTTGATCTCGCCCCCCTTGATTATCAAGTGATGTTTGAAGAAAAGCCTGAGCGTGCAGCAACTTCACAACAGAGCGAACTCTATCCTATCGATTTTTACCAGAGTAATACTGAGGCACTAGCGCACCATTATGACGGCATCGCGTTTCGTGAAGAAAACCCAGAGGCACTCAAACAAGTAAAACAGGTAGCCTCTCAAGCTGGCGTCACGAGTTTTAGCGTCGTGCTTGCCAGCGTCTTTTTGACTTTATTTCATACCACTGGGCAAACCGATTTGACCATAGGGATCCCGATGGCTCGCCGCACCCGTAAAACCCGTGCGATCTTAGGTCATTACTCAGACGTTGAAACGGTTTCTATTTGCGATATTGAGCAGTACACAGGCGCATCGCTTATCAGTGAAGTCAGTAACCAGCTCACCCAATTACTGCTGTCAGGAAATAATAATAAAGACGCTGCGAAGCATATTAATGTCACCTGTAACTACTTAGCCAAACTAAAAAGCAATGGCATTCGTCCAGGGATCACCCCGTTGATGATTGGTCGCCAAGGGTACGAACTTGCTTTGGGCACAGCGGGAGATACCATTATCAAAGGGGTATCCATTGAGCCTGGTGTTTCACAATTTGATATCGAATTTACGCATTTTGAAACCGAAGGTGGCCTTTGTCGTAAAGTGGTCGCCGCTAAGTCTGTCTTTTCTCGCGTGGCAATGACACGGATCACCGATATTCAGGCGCGCTTTATTGAATTACTTACCCACTCTAGCGATCTTAATATCGCCGAGCTGCCTGTACTGGATGAAGAAGAGCAAAAGCTGATCTTGGCGCGCAGCAATCAAGATAATGAAACGTTCTTTTCCGACACCACTTTAAATCACTGGTTTGAACAAGCGGTAAGTAAACACCCAGATCAAATCGCGCTACAAACCCAAACACAATCTATCGATTATAAAACCCTTAACGCCAGAGCCAACGCCCTTGCCTTGCATTTACGGGAGCAATATCAGTCTCAGTATCAACAACCCCTCACTGCAGATACGTTAATTGCGCTGTACATGCAGCCTTCTATCGAGATGCTGATTGCAATTCTTGCTGTCACTAAAGCGGGTGCGGCTTATGTGCCGCTGTCTCCCGACCATGCCAGCGAGCGAACAACCTTTATTCTAAGTGATACTAACCCAAGCCTATTGATTGTCGATGAGCAAGAGTATGCCGCTGCACAAGAAAAATGCCGTTTGGCGGAGGTGGCTTGCCCATTAGTTACACCACTCAATGCCCAGCAACAAAGCGACACAGCCCCTGTCATAAACCAATCACCGCAGGATTTGGTATACATCATTTATACCTCGGGTACGACAGGCCAACCAAAAGGCGTGATGCAAACTCATGAAAACGTCGCTCGATTGTTCACGGCAACGGAACAAGATTATGGCTTTGACCATCACGATACTTGGGTGCTTTACCATGCCAATACTTTTGACTTTAGTGTATGGGAAATGTGGGGTGCCCTACTTTATGGCGGTAAACTCTGTATTCCTGACAACAACCTGATCCGCGATTTTGAGGCCTTTGCAGACTACTGCTCAGATAATCAAGTGACTGTGCTTAATCAGACTCCTGCCGCATTCTATGAATTTAGTGCAGCGGCACTAAGCGCAAAATTGAATTTTGACAAACTGAGGTATGTGATTTTCGGTGGTGACAAACTTAACCCCGAAATGCTCAACCCTTGGTGGAACTGCTACGGCGATGAACAGCCGCTATTGGTCAACATGTATGGGATCACTGAAACCACGGTGCATGTCACCTATAAAGCACTCACGCAACAATCAAGTTCTAAAGCCTCTCATATCGGTAGACCCATATTAGATATGAAAGCGTACGTACTAAATTCCAAATTGCAGTTGGTCGAACCCGGTGCCTGCGGTGAGTTATATATTGGCGGTGCAGGTCTTGCTCGTGGTTATTTAAACCGCGAAGCGCTCAGTCAAGAACGCTTTATTAGCAGCCCGTACGCAAGCGAACAAGATATTCAACAAGGACGAGCCAGACTGTATAAAACCGGTGACTTGGCAAGACGCCTGCCGGATGGTGAGTTGGAGTATATCGGTCGTAACGATAATCAGGTGAAGATCCGTGGCTACCGTATTGAACTGGGTGAAATCGAAAGCGTGATCAACCAATTGCCAGAAGTTGCCCAAGCGGTGGTTATCGACCGTACCCTACAAAGTGTTCCCTACCTAGCCGCTTATATCAAGTTTAAGCCACAACATCACGGCCAAACTGCCCAAGTGAAAGCCCATGTGAGTCAAGCGCTACCCAGTTATATGCAGCCAAAAACGTGGACTGAGCTTGCGGAAATACCTTTGACTGGCAACGGTAAATTAGACCGTAAAGCGTTGCCAGAGCCTGAACTGGTAAGCCAAAGCGAATATGTGGCGCCGCAAGACGAAACGGAAGCGCAACTGTGTGAAGCATTTAAAACTTTGCTTGGTGTTGAGCAAGTGAGCACCAAAGATGATTTCTTTGCTATCGGTGGTGATTCTATTCTCACGATTCAACTCGTTGCTTTGCTCAGAAAGCAAGGCATTGAACTGCAAGTGAAAGATATCTTTGATTGTCCAACTGCAGCGGCGTTAAGTCAGCGTATTGTTAGCGTACAAGCGAATCAACGAGAGATAACACAGGAGCAAGGCCTGCTGAGCGGACGCTTTGATCTACTGCCAATTCAACAATGGTTTTTCAATAAAGCACTACCGGAGGAGAATCATTGGAATCAGGCATTTGCAATCAGGATCCCAAGCGGCTTTAGCCAAATTCAATTACAAGAGGCGCTACACAGTTTAAGTGATCAACATGATATGTTGCGCACAACCTTTATGGAATTTGAAGGCCATATTACGCAAGAATATAACGATGTGAGTACCATGGCGCCACTCAACGTCCTTAACGGCAAGTCACACGATGTACAAGCAGAGCTCAACGCGCGACAAAGCCAGTTCGATATTTGTAATGGCCCACTTTGGCAAGTTACACATATCGAAGCATTTTGTGAAGACTACGACCTGCTTCACTTTGCACTTCACCACTTAATCATCGATGCGGTTTCTTGGCGGATCATCGCGCAAGATCTGCAAACCCTTTTAGCACAAGGAGAGTTGCTGAGTAAACGCACCAGCTATCGACAGTGGGTAGAAATGATGCAAGCGTACCCGGCAGCACACCCGCAAGAAATGGCATTTTGGCAGCGTTTAGCAACCAACTTGCCAAGCTATCCGCCAAGCATGGCTGCAACACCGTCAACCGCTTGGTTAGAGCTAGACGCGCACACCACGGCCCGCTTCATACGTGACGCGAATGCAGGCTTCAATACGCAAGGTGAAGAGTTACTACTGGCTGCTTTGTGCCAAGCATTGAGTAAAACCTTTAAGCAAACTCAGCATGCTATCACGTTGGAAAGTCATGGTCGTGAAATGTGGCGTGATGATGCTGATATCAACCAAACAATTGGCTGGTTCACTTGTTTGTACCCGCTACGCCTGACTCAACAAGCGACACTAAGCGACACCATTATTGATGCCAAAGAAGCGCTACGCCAGATCCCGAATAAAGGTCTTGGTTTTGGTAGTGCACAACTGCAAGACACCAGCTTAACGTTGCCAAGTATCAGCTTTAACTACCTGGGCCAAATGGGTGGGCAAAGCGATGCGCTTTGGCAGATAGACAACCAACTGCAAACCGAGACAAGTTCTGCACAAAACGGCTCGGATCTGATCCTCGATATCAATGCGCTAGTTCAGGGCGAACAACTCAGGATCAAAGTGGATTCATTACTAGATGGCAATCTTACCGATGCCTTCGCTACTCACTTAACACAAGCGCTACATGACGTATTGGATACGGCGCTCGAGGCGAAAAAGCGCGGCGGTGTAAGCACCCCTAGCGACTTTGGCGCGGGCTCGCTTTCTCAGGATCAACTAGCTGCACTGCAATCTCAGTTAAGTGAAACACAACTAGAACAAACCACGACTCAGTCTGAAAAAACACAAGAATTAGAGATTTAAACCATGTTGAATTTATGCCAATCACTTGCAAAGGATAACATTGCGCTTTGGGCCAATGGAGACAAACTTAAGATTGTCCATGGTGAGCAAGGACTCAGCCAACAATGGGTTGACTACCTCAAAGCGAATAAAGCCGTATTATTAGATTACCTTGTATCGCAACAAGTTTTTTCCGAACAAGACTTTGAACAGTTGCTAGCGACTGAGCATAAAAAGGCATCTGAGATCCGTGCCATCTTTGATGCTAACAGTATGCAAAAAGGTTTTGTTTATCATCACCTTGCCCAACCAAATGACGATGCTTACCGCGTTCAGTTAGTCATCGATTACCATCAAGCACTTGATGTCGATGCTTACCAACAGGCTTGGATCTTGGCATCAATGCGTTACCCTGCGCTACGTACCGCGTTCAACTGGGAAAATGAAATCATCCAAGTGATCAAAGGAGGGGCCGGATTTACCCCAAATCACTTCAGTTTTCACGACTTCAGCACGTTAGACCACATTGAACAACAGACGCGTATCGATAAGCTCATTCACGACGACCGTAATACGCCTTTCGATTTGACTCAACCTGGATTAATGCGTTTTGCTATTGTTAAACGCGCCGATGCACATTACACCCTAATTAAAGCAGAACACCACAGCATCAGCGATGGTTGGAGCTTTCCGGTGATGCTGCAAACCGTGCATCAAAACTACGCCAAACTAACCAAAGGCGAGCCGGTCATTGTTGAAGAAGAAACGGCTTACCTACAAACACAAGCGCGCTATCAGCAAAATCAAAAATCTAGCGATAGCTATTGGCAAACCCAAAAGGCACAATTTGGTGAGCCCAATGATATCAACCGCTTATTGAGTAAAAATATTGACCAATCTGGCTCGTCACAGATCCAAAAAGCAGCGGCGAGCGAATTAAAGCTCTCTTCAGAGCGCCATCAACAGCTCAAAGCATTTGCTAAACAACACGGACTAACGCTGAACGTCTTAATGCAATTTGCTTGGCATAAAGTACTGCAATATTACTGCGACGCTGAGCAAACCATAGTAGGCACAACGGTCTCGGGTCGTGAACTCCCCATTGACGGGATCCATGCCAGTGTTGGTTTATATATCAACACCCTACCTCTTTCCCTTGATTGGCAAGAAACGGCCAGTATTCGCACCCAGCTTACAGCGCTGAAAGAAAAAATTGCAGAACTTAACGGCAACAGCAGTGTTTCACTGTCGCAACTACAAGAGCCGAATACTCGCCTGTTCAACAGTCTATTTGTATTTGAAAACTATCCGACGCCAGCGGGACAAGACGTACTCGAATGGTCGTTCGATAAGATGATTGAAAAAGTAGACTATCCGCTCACCATCAGCATTGTTGAACAACAAGATATCTTGCTACTTAAGTTAAGCTTCTGCGAAACCATGTTGGCACCAAGCAAAGCACAGCGATTGCTCACCCAAATGACATTGGTGTTAGATGCCATTATTGCTGATGAGAACCAGCCGCATAGCCAAATTTCTTTGTTAAGTAATGATGAGCGAGCACCAATGGTTGAGGTAGATGAGCATGCGGATTATTTGCACTCTACTATCCATGAATTGGTTGCTCAGCAAGTACAAAAAACGCCAACTCGAATAGCGCTGGTTGAAGGCGAAATGCAGCTGACCTATCAAGAATTAGAACAAAGCGCGAATAATCTTGCCGCCTACATTAAAGATCATGTGGACGTTGGCAGCCATCGCTTTGTTGGGCTTTTCTGTGAACGCTCTATTGCAATGGTAATCGCAAAACTGGCTATCCTAAAAGCGGGTTGTGCTTATGTACCGCTTAACCCTGATTATCCAGATCAGCGCATAGAGTATATGCTCAACGACACGCAACTTGGTTTGATTTTAACACAAAGCGAGCTGCGCCCGCGTATCGAAACACTCGTTGTAAGTTGTGATGCAGAGCCGCAAATTACCTGCTTAGATAGCTTGTCTTTGTCTGATGCAGCGCCCGTACTATCAGGCGCACATGCGCAAACCGAAGCCTATGTGATCTATACATCCGGTACGACAGGTGAGCCAAAAGGCGTGGTCGTTCCACACCGTGGCGTTGTTTCTTTGGTACAAGATACTGATTTAATAAACACGTCAGAAAACGACGTGTTTATTCACCTATCTAATCCAAATTTTGACGCCGCAACGTTTGAAATTTGGACACCACTGATAAACGGCTGCAAATTGGTTGTAGCAAGTGCGCAACAAGGCGCGGATCCTGACAGCCTATCAAGGTTAATTAAACAACACGGTGTTAGTGTACTTTGGCTAACGCGCACACTGTTTGATTCGCTGTATTTACAACAACCTGATATTTATGACAATGTCCGCTGCGTACTAACAGGCGGTGAGGCAATCACTCCAAGCATAGTTAAACGCATTCTCGCCAGAGATACGCGACCTGAGTTGGTGATAAACGCATATGGTCCAACTGAAAGCACGACATTTACCACTTTCTATCCATGTGCCAATATTGATGGCCCGGTGCCCATCGGCCAAGCCATTAATCATCGCCAAGTATTATTGCTTGATAAACATCTTAATCCAGTGCCATACGGCGCGACAGGCGAGATATTTATAGCGGGTGCCGGACTTGCCTGTGGCTACCTTAATAAACCAGAAATGAGTGCTGCGCGCTTTATCGATAACCCGTTTGCAAGCGCAAAGGCCAAACAACTCGGGCTAGATAAACTGTATAAAACGGGAGACTTAGGACGTTGGTCCGAGTCTGGCGTACTAGAGTTTTTAGGCCGTAACGATCACCAAGTGAAGATCCGCGGGTTTAGGATTGAGCTTGCTGAAATAGAAGCTCAACTCAACGAATTGGCGCAAGTGAAAGTCGCCGCTGTGGTGGTATTCGAACAAGCGGGCAACAAGCAACTTGCTGCATACGTGGTACCAGAGCACGGCGAGTTAGACCTCAATGCAGTAAAACAGGAACTGGCTCAGGTTTTACCTAGCTATATGATCCCAAGCTACTTTGAAGTGATGTCGGCGTTACCGTTTAACAACAATGGTAAGCTGGATCACAAGCAACTGCCTATTCCAACCGTGGTGGATGAAGACAACTATCAAGCCCCGAGCAGCGAATTAGAAAAACAATTGTGTGGTATTTGGCAGTCAGTATTGGGTCTAGAACAAGTGGGCGTTAATGATGACTTTTTCAAAGTCGGTGGCGACTCTATTGTCAGTATTCAACTTGTGTCTGCGCTGCGTAAAGCTGGCTTTAACCTTCAGGTTAAAGACATCATTGACGCCCCAAGCGTGGCAGCGCAGGCCTATTTAATTCAACACGTTAGCACTGAAACCATTGAACTTATCACGGAGCAAGGTAGGTTAAGTGGTGAGTTTGCACTACTGCCTATCCAACAGTGGTTTTTCGATTTAGGGCTACCAAATCCACACCATTGGAACCAAGCATTTACCCTTAACTTACCTGAACACATTGAACACCCGGGGCTGACTCAAGCTATTCAAGCGCTGAGCGAGCATCATGACATGCTACGTTGTCACTTTGTTCAGACCAGCAACGGGGTAAAACAAGCGTACCAAGCGGCAATAGAGCTTGAAGTCCCATTACTTGATGCAACGGCTCTGAGTAAAGACGCGTTATTTAACGAATTGACCAAACTACAAAGCCAATTTGATTTATTCAATGGCCCCCTGTGGCAGGCAGCGTTGGTGAAAACGGCCGAGGGCAGTCAGGTATTCTTTGCCTTCCATCATGCCATTATTGATGTGGTATCGTGGCGGGTGTTAAGCCAAGACTTACAAACCCTATTAAATGGTGAAGCACTAACAGACAAGCTTACCAGCTATCGTCAGTGGGTGGATGCCATTGCCACCTACCCTTCGGCTCACCCTGAGCAAGCGTACTATTGGCAGCGGGTACAAAAAGGCTTTACTAGCCAACCCACTTACTCAGCACAATCACAATACAGCATCACGTTTGAGCAAGAAACGACCGCTAAATTGCTACGAGATGCCAATCTTGGTTTGAATACTGACATTAACGACTTGCTTTTGGCGGCACTCAATATTGCCCTACACAGCACTTTTGACAGTACCGTTAATCATATTCAACTTGAAGGTCATGGTCGTGAAAATATAGATCCGCGCTTGGATGTGTCGCAAACCTTAGGCTGGTTTACCAGTATGTATCCTGTGCGCCTTGAACACCACGACGACGTTATTGCAACCATCGCAAACACCAAAGAAATGCTGCGCCAAATCCCGGATAAAGGCGTGGGTTATGGCGCTTTTGTGCAAGCAGACAAAGTCAGCGCAATTCGCCCTCAGGTGAGCTTTAACTACCTAGGTCAATTGAATCAGCAACAACAGCAAAACCGAGATTGGCAGCTGGATGATACTCAAGCAGGCTATGTGATGACTGAGGCAAACGCTCAGGCTGACAATGCACTGCTACTCAACATCAATGGCGCAGTTCGCGGTGACAAGCTTCACTTTGATGTGGTTTCGAGGTTGAACCAATCACAGTCGTTGGCATTTGTTGAGCACTTTGAAATGGCGCTTCATCAGGTCATTAATGCAAGTTGTGAACTAGCCGCGCAAACACCACAGCAAACCCCTAGCGATTTGGGATTAAGCGACTTGTCTTATGGGCATTATCAAGCGCTGAGCAAGCACTATAATATCGAAGCACTTTACCCGGCTAATAGCTTGCAACAAGGCTTTATCTATCATGCTGTTAACTTCCCAACGGATGATGCCTACCGAGTGCAATTGGTCATGGATATTGAACAAGCGCTAGAGGTTGAACACTTTATTCATGCCTGGCGTTTAGCATCGCTTCGCTTCCCTATTCTTCGCACCGCTTTTGATTGGCAAGAGTGTCTACTCCAAGTGGTGTGTCGCGATGCCAGTATCGATGACAGCCACTTCACCAAAGTAGATCTGTCATCCCTTGACGAGCACGGCCAACAGCAAGCCATCAGCAAAGCCCAAGCCGCAGACCGACAAGTTCCGTTTGACCTAAGTCAACCGGGGCTTATTCGCTTCACCTTATTTAAGCGCAGTGAAAACCTCTACACACTTATTAAAACCGAGCACCATGCCATTAATGATGGCTGGAGTGGACCGTTAATCCTGCAAGCAGTCGCTGAGTATTATCGCCAGCTTTGTGCAGGGAAAACACCAGAGGTGCAAGCGCAGCAAACCTATTTAGAGGCGCAAGCTTATTACCTTAAAAATGCCAAGCAAACTCAGGCTTACTGGCAGCAACAACAAGCCGAATTTGATACCGCAAACGATATTAACTTGTTGCTTGGTGGTCAGTATGACTTATCGCAAAGTCGAATCGTTGAGCAAGTGCAATCGGTGCAGTTTAGTCTTCAAGGCGAGGCGTTTAGGTCGCTACAACATACTTGTCAACAAGCTGGCGTAACCCTCAACGTTGCATTGCAATTTGCTTGGCATAAGTTACTGCAAACCTATTCTGGTGATAGCCAAACGATTGTTGGTAGCACAGTTTCCGGTCGTGAAATTCCAGTCAATGGGATTGAACAAGCGGTCGGTTTGTTCATCAATACCTTACCTTTAGTGGTGAATTGGCAAGCAGAAGCAAGTTGTAATGACATTCTCAAAGCCATTCAAAAAGGCGTAGCTGCACTCAATAGCCACAGCGACATGAGCTTGTCGAAACTGCAACGTGATGGTCAACGCTTGTTCCATACCCTATTTGTATTTGAAAACTACCCGACTCCAGAAAATACCGGCAGTTGGAAGTTTAGAGAATCAATAGAAAAAGGCGACTATCCGCTTTCTGTGGTGGTCCAAAGCGAACAAGACCGCTTAGACTTTGTGATGCATTACAACGGGGAATGGCTGAGCACCGCACGGGCAGAGTGGATCCTTGACCAAGTACAAGCTATTTTGGTTCAGCTTGGGGAGCGACTGACACAAAGCCATCAAAGCATTAGCTTGGTCAATAACCAAATGCAGACAACGCTTAGCCAATGGCACAACAACGCCGAGTCGTTTGCTACCGACAAAGATCTGGCCAGCTTAGTAGAGCAGCACGCCGCTAACACCCCAGAGCAAGCGGCCATGTTAACCAGCAGCGGTGAAACGCTGTCTTATGCCGAAGTGAACGGTAAAGCTAATGCCCTTGCGAAGCAAATCATTGCTCAGCACCCCAAAGCCCAAGCTGGCCTATTGCCTGCCGATACCCCTATCGCCCTCTACTTTTCTCGCAGTAGCGAGATGCTTATTGCTATTTTGGCCGTGCTCAAAGCCGGTGGTGCCTATGTGCCTGTTTCACCAGATTACCCCGAAGCTCGGGTTGAATTTATTTTAACTGACACCAACACCGACTTAGTGCTAACCCAGGAAAGCCACTTGCCTTCACTTGAGCCTGTGCTTGGAAAAGCCACAGCGCTCGGCGTAAACACCCCTGCACTGGCGGTGGAGCATGAGAACTTAGTGCGTCCAACCGCGTTGGCTAACTTGGCTTATATCATCTACACCTCAGGGACAACCGGACTACCAAAAGGCGTGATGCTCACGCAGCACAATGTGCTTTACTACCTTCATGCCTTAACCAGCCAGTTAGGTGACAAGTATCGTAATATCGACTTTTCTTCTAACTACTGTTTTGACCTGTCGGTGACGACCACCTTATGCCCGCTCCTTGCTGGACAAACGGTGTGTGTTTATGAAGGCGATATTCTTGATGCCGCCGCCTTTAGAGCTCATCTAAATACCGCGAACGTTGGCTTTGTGAAAACCACACCCAGTCTTGCCATGGCGCTATTGCCTGGCAGCGACGCACAAGTCGATGCCCTAATGCTCGGTGGTGAAGCGCTGACCGAGCTGGCCATCGCCGCATTAAGCGACCATGTGAACGCTATTTTCGATGAATATGGCCCAACGGAAGCCACAGTCGGTGCGATGCTAGCACAGGCCTACCCACGTCTTCATCAAGGCATAGGTAAAGCCTACCCTAACGTTAATCTTCATGTGTTGTCTGAGTCGCTGCAGCCCATGCCCATTGGTGCGCCGGGTGAGTTATATATTTCAGGCCTTGGGGTTGCCCGGGGTTACTTAAACCGCCCTGAACTCAATGCTGAGCGCTTTATTGATAATCCATTTAGTCACGACCCCGCCCATAGCAAGCTGTACAAAACCGGTGACCTTGCCCGCTTCCTAGACAACGGCGACTTGGTGTATCTCGGTCGTAACGATGAGCAGGTGAAAATTCGTGGTTATCGTGTCGAACTAGGCGAGATTGCCGCTGCTATTGTCGACCAACAAGGCGTACAAAACGCGGTAGTGATTGACGTGCCTGCACCGCAAGGCAAAGCGCTGGCCGCTTATCTTGTCGCAGAGCCTGACCTTGAAATTACCGAGGTAAAGCTCGCCCTAAGTGCTGCTTTACCTGAATACATGGTGCCCAGTCACTTTACTCTAATCGAGCATATTCCACTCACGGGTAACGGTAAGCTTGACCGCAAAGCACTCCCCGTGCCAGAGCTTCAAGCTGACAACCTCTATGTGGCACCACGCAATGCCTTAGAGACCCAGCTTTGTGAGATTTGGCAACAGGTACTTGGCCTAGAACAAGTGGGGATTGAAGATAATTTCTTCAGTATCGGGGGGGACTCTATCTCGGCTATCCGGTTGATGAATGCGTGTAATAAAGCACTGGATTTAAACATCCCAATTTCAGCCTTGTTTGAGCATACCCATATTGCCGCAATCGTCGACAACTTAGAGACGCTGAGCGTGGATATCGAGATTAAAGCAGACTCCGGATCACAACAAGAACAAACTAATAGCATGAGGATTTAACCATGTTGTCATTGCTCGCTGAACTGAAAGATCACAATCTCTCAATCTGGTTGCAAGACGGCGGACTAGAGCTGTCATTTGGCGCGCAAGCGCCAGATGCTGCGCTTGTTGCAAAGTTAAAGTCAAACAAAACGCAGCTAATGGATTACCTTGAAGCAAAAGCAATTTTTTCAAAGGATGCGTTTAATACACTGCCAGAATTAAACCGCTATCCGCTTTCGTTTGCGCAAGAGCGTTTATTATTTATCGAACGGTTAGAAAATGGCACCAACGCTTATCATATTCCGTTTTTGGTTAAACTCGCTGAGCACACCGAGCTTGCACACTTAGAACAGGCGTTGAATATCGTGTTAGATAGGCACGAAGTCCTTCGCAGTGTCTATCGTCAAGACGAGCAAGGCCTCGACTATCAAGAAGTGTTGAGCGCTTGTATTGAGATTACGCCTAGCCCTGTGGCTGACTTAGCTGCGCTTAATACGGCTGTTAAACAAGCGATCAGTACACCATTTGACTTAGCCAATGAGCCTATGTTCAAGGTTTGCTGTTGGACATTAGACGCTGAACGTTACGTGCTATTTATGTGGCACCATATTGCGTTTGATGGCTGGTCCACCGAAATCTTTATGCGTGAGCTACACCAAGCCTATTTTATGCTAGCTTCAGGCAAAACGCCTGAGCTACCAGCGCTTGAGTTACAGTACCAAGATTACGCAAGGTGGCAGCGCGAGTATCTCAGCGGCGATACCTTAACTAAGCTTTTAGACCACTGGACTGATGCACTTGCAGGTGCTGAGCAGCTTGAATTACATTCGCCACTACCAAGGCCAAATGAATATCAATATCACGGTGCCGACCACCGTATTCATTTGGGTCAGGAACGAAGCGAAGCCCTCAAGGCCATAGCCAAAACGCAACAAACCAGTCTTTATGTAGTACTGCTCAGCAGCTGGGCATTGACATTACAAGCAACCAGCGGTCAGTCAGATTTAGTCATAGGTACGCCATCTGACAACCGTCACCTAAGCCAGACACAAAATCTTATTGGCTTTTTGGTCAATAGCTTAGCCCTGCCAGTTCATATTGATAACGCACTCGACTTTAATACCTTAATCCAACAAGTGCACCAAACCTTAAAAGCGGCAAAGGCGCACCAAGATCTGCCATTTGATAAATTGGTCGACGCCCTAAAATTACAACGGGATCCGTCTCGCCACCCGCTATTTCAAATGATGTTTGCGCTTGAGCAATTTAAAAATAACAGCGACGACAGCAGCCAACAGCTGTTTACGCCTGTGGATGAGTCACAAGTAAAAGCGCTACATAAAGTGGCTAAGTTCGACATTAGTTTACTGCTACAAAATGGTGACGAAGAAGTATTTGGTGATATTAACTATGCCACCGCACTATTTCCAAGTGACTGGATCGCAACTCTTGCTGAGCGCTTTATCAATATTATCGATCAGGTGATCGCCAGAACCGCACAGCCACTTGCAAAAGTAGCCCTACAAAATAGAACTGAGACTGACACACTCCGTGCTTGGCACAACAACGCCGAGTCGTTTGCTACCGACAAAGATCTGGCCAGCTTAGTAGAGCAGCACGCCGCTAACACCCCAGAGCAAGCGGCCATGTTAACCAGCAGCGGTGAAACGCTGTCTTATGCCGAAGTGAACGGTAAAGCTAATGCCCTTGCGAAGCAAATCATTGCTCAGCACCCCAAAGCCCAAGCTGGCCTATTGCCTGCCGATACCCCTATCGCCCTCTACTTTTCTCGCAGTAGCGAGATGCTTATTGCTATTTTGGCCGTGCTCAAAGCCGGTGGTGCCTATGTGCCTGTTTCACCAGATTACCCCGAAGCTCGGGTTGAATTTATTTTAACTGACACCAACACCGACTTAGTGCTAACCCAGGAAAGCCACTTGCCTTCACTTGAGCCTGTGCTTGGAAAAGCCACAGCGCTCGGCGTAAACACCCCTGCACTGGCGGTGGAGCATGAGAACTTAGTGCGTCCAACCGCGTTGGCTAACTTGGCTTATATCATCTACACCTCAGGGACAACCGGACTACCAAAAGGCGTGATGCTCACGCAGCACAATGTGCTTTACTACCTTCATGCCTTAACCAGCCAGTTAGGTGACAAGTATCGTAATATCGACTTTTCTTCTAACTACTGTTTTGACCTGTCGGTGACGACCACCTTATGCCCGCTCCTTGCTGGACAAACGGTGTGTGTTTATGAAGGCGATATTCTTGATGCCGCCGCCTTTAGAGCTCATCTAAATACCGCGAACGTTGGCTTTGTGAAAACCACACCCAGTCTTGCCATGGCGCTATTGCCTGGCAGCGACGCACAAGTCGATGCCCTAATGCTCGGTGGTGAAGCGCTGACCGAGCTGGCCATCGCCGCATTAAGCGACCATGTGAACGCTATTTTCGATGAATATGGCCCAACGGAAGCCACAGTCGGTGCGATGCTAGCACAGGCCTACCCACGTCTTCATCAAGGCATAGGTAAAGCCTACCCTAACGTTAATCTTCATGTGTTGTCTGAGTCGCTGCAGCCCATGCCCATTGGTGCGCCGGGTGAGTTATATATTTCAGGCCTTGGGGTTGCCCGGGGTTACTTAAACCGCCCTGAACTCAATGCTGAGCGCTTTATTGATAATCCATTTAGTCACGACCCCGCCCATAGCAAGCTGTACAAAACCGGTGACCTTGCCCGCTTCCTAGACAACGGCGACTTGGTGTATCTCGGTCGTAACGATGAGCAGGTGAAAATTCGTGGTTATCGTGTCGAACTAGGCGAGATTGCCGCTGCTATTGTCGACCAACAAGGCGTACAAAACGCGGTAGTGATTGACGTGCCTGCACCGCAAGGCAAAGCGCTGGCCGCTTATCTTGTCGCAGAGCCTGACCTTGAAATTACCGAGGTAAAGCTCGCCCTAAGTGCTGCTTTACCTGAATACATGGTGCCCAGTCACTTTACTCTAATCGAGCATATTCCACTCACGGGTAACGGTAAGCTTGACCGCAAAGCACTCCCCGTGCCAGAGCTTCAAGCCGACAACCTCTATGTGGCACCACGCAATGCCTTAGAGACCCAGCTTTGTGAGATTTGGCAACAGGTACTTGGCCTAGAACAAGTGGGGATTGAGGATAACTTCTTCCAAATCGGCGGCGACTCAATTGTCAGTATTCAGCTGGTTTCACGCTTAAGAGAAGCTGGGTTAACGGTACAAGTTAAAGAGATATTTGCCGCCCCAACTCCCGCGCGGCTGGCAAAGCTTATCAGTGCGAATGGCGACAAGAAGGTTACGATAAAAACCGAACAAGGCCAGCTTGAAGGCGAGTTCGATCTGCTGCCTATCCAGCAGTGGTTCTTCGCAAATCAGTTTGCTAACCCCGCACACTTTGCCCAAACTTTTGCCACTGTAATGCCAAGCGCAATCAGTGATGAGAGATTAGTTGAGCTATTGTCCGAGCTTGCTGAGCAACATGATGTGCTCCGCCTTGTTTTCAATCAAAAGACGGCGCACATTACCCAGCAGTACCAACAAAATAATACCATGGCGCCTCTAGTTAAACTTGATGCAGACACACTCAGTGACGACGAGCTTGCCAAGCAATTAACCCGTTTGCAGTCACAGTTTGCGTTAAATTCAGGCCCTCTATGGCAGCCAATTCGTGTCAAACGCCAAAGCCAAGATGTATTGGTATTGGCCTTCCACCACCTGATCATTGACTTTGTCTCTTGGCGGATCCTAATTGAGGACTTAAATAGCCTTTATCAAGGCAAAAAATTGGCGCAAAAAACCTCAAGCTACCGTCAATGGGTTGAGACCTTAAACCAATACGCACATGTTCAAGCCGAACAAATCGATTACTGGCAAGAAGTACTTGATACTTGTCAAACACACTTAACAGCGAATAGTACACCGAGAAACCAAGTAATTAAACTTGACTCTGCATTTACACAAACGTTGCTGTTTGACGCTAATCAAGGCTACCACACAGAGCCTCGAGACCTTGTCGTCGCTGCGCTTTCACTAACTCTAGCTCATATCACTGGTAGTAATGATCAGGTTATTGCGCTTGAAGGACATGGTCGTGAACACATCGCCGAAGATATAGATCATTCACGCACCGTGGGCTGGTTTACGTCATTATATCCACTAGCACTCCATGCGGGTTCTAGTCTCGAAAGCGCTATTGTCAATGCCAAAGAGCAGCTGCGTAAATTGCCAGACAATGGCGTTGGTTTTGGTCAATTCTATTTTTCCAAACAAGTGACGGGGACTTTACCAACCGTTGCATTCAACTATTTAGGCCAAATCGGTGGCACAAAAACGCAGCAACCCAGTGGTGACTTCTACTTAACTGAAGCCATTACAGGTCAACCAGTCGCAAGCGAAAATAATGGTCATTACGTTCTTGATATCAACGCGGCTATTATTCATGGTCAGCTTGTCTTAAATTGCACCACGGCATTGTCTGAAACCGAATTTGCCCTATTCCAAAGTCAGTTCACTGCCAGTCTGCAAGCGGTGCTGGACACGGCATTACATACCAAAGCGCTTGGCGCCAAACAAACGCCGAGCGACTATAACCTGACAGGCGTCAGCTTCGCCCACTTAGATGCACTGCGCACACGCTACGACCTAGCCGCGCTTTATCCCGCAACAAACTTGCAGCAAGGTTTTATCTTCCACCAGCTTAATAGTCCAGAAGATACCGCCTATCGGGTGCAGTCACAGATGCAGTATTTCGATAAAATTGACACTGCGCTTTACTGTCGTGCGTGGCAACTAACCTCGCTGCAATATCCAGCGCTGCGCTGTGCTTTTGATGTTGAAGAAACCATGCTGCAACTTATCGTGGATCACACCTGTGTTGATGAAGATAACTTTAGCGTGATTGATATCAGTCAATATTCAAAAGCAGAACAACAAGCACACATAGAAAAGCTTGCAAACCAAGTGCTAAATCAGCCCTTTAATTTTGCAAGACCGGGGTTATTTACACTGCATTTGGTAAAACGCGGTGAAGCGCATTATCACCTAATAAAAACAGAGCATCACAGCATTTGTGATGGCTGGAGTGGCCCGTTAGTTATGCAGACCGTTCACCAGAACTATACGCAATTACTACAAGGTCAAGAACCTGTTTTACAGGTGGACAACGCCTATTTAGATGCCCATGCTTACCTAAGAGATAATCAGGCCGCCACCAAAGCATTTTGGCAATATCATGTCGCTGATTTATCACAAGCAAACGATCTTAACACCCTGTTTAGTCACTCAACAGATTTAGAAACGCTCCGTCATAATCATGACCCGCAGGCGCTGCATTTTGCCCTACCAAACGAGATGTTAAGTAAGTTGCAGCAAGCATGTCAGCAACATTCTGTCACGCTCAATGCTGCGGTACAATTTGCCTGGCATAAGCTTATCCAAATCCATACTCGCGACGAATTTACTTTAGTAGGTACAACTATCGCAGGTCGCGACTTACCAATTGACGGCATAGAGCAAAGTGTTGGAGCTTACATCAATACGCTACCGCTTTATCTTGATTGGCCTACAGATGCTACCATCGCGCAACAACTCGAGAAGATCCAAACTGCCATTTTGGACTTAAATAGCCATGCGAATGTGTCACTCGCGTCACTGCAACAAGGTGGTAATCGGCTATTCCAAAGCCTAGTCGTTTTCGAAAACTACCCAAGCCTTGAAAATGAACAAGCAGAGGCACAACAAGCTCGCTGGCAGTTTGACGCCGCACCAGAGCAAGTTGAATACCCACTTGCATTGATAGCAAAGGAGCAAGGAGAGCTGCAACTTGAGCTGATGTACGACGCCAGTTTGCTTTCGCCAGCACGTGCCGCACAACTGCAATCTCAACTGCTACTTATCCTCAAGCAAGTCGCTGACAATACTCTCTTACCTCATCAGCACATTGAAATTGCTAATACAGTGGAAAAGGCCCGTATTCTCAACGAGTGGAATAAAACCGAGCGCGAGTCATGTGGCTTCGAGAACTTCAACGACTTATTTAGTGAAAGAGTCGCTGTATTCCCGGATGCAGCCGCTGTGTTCTGGCAAGATGAAGCACTAAGCTATCAAGCACTCAACCGCCAGGCTTGCCAGCTTGCCCAGCAATTATTGGTGATTAAGGCTGAGATTTATGGCGACGAGTATCAAGGTGATTTTCCAGTCTTGTTGCTGCATGAAAAACAGTTGGACTCTATCGTTGCGATCCTCGCTATTCTTAAAGCAGGCGGTGGTTATGTTCCTGTATCACCGGAATTTCCTGACTCAAGGATTGAATATATTGCCAAGGACTGTGGTGCGAAAATCGTGGTCACCCAATCGGGATTAATGGATAGAGTTGCGAGTACAACACTTGCCTCACTGACACATGTACTCAGCGATGCACCAATGGAGGAAACAAGCTTAGACCAAGCGGTATCGGTGAGCCCGTCTGATTTGGCTTATATTATCTATACCTCTGGTACCACAGGTAACCCTAAAGGCGTAGAAATCAACCATGAGGCACTATTAAACTATGCCACTGACGACCACTTTATCGATCCCACACAACTGAGCAAAGTCCTTAGCTTATCGAGTATTAGCTTCGACGCGTTTATTTTTGACTGCTTTGTCACACTCAGTAATGGCGCAGCACTACACCTGATAGATAAACAGACTCAACTTGATCCAGAACGACTGATTGAATACTGCCAAGCACAGCAGATTGATACGTGTTTTGTAACCACTGCGCTATTTAATCGTTTAGCTAACGAAGACTTCTTCTTACACGCCGGACTTAAACAGATTAATTTTGGTGGAGAGGCGGTCGACTTAGCTATGGTTGAGCGAGTAAAGCATCAAGCGCCAGAGCTGATGCTTTACCACGCCTATGGCCCAACAGAGACCACCGTTTATGCGACTTGCTGCTTACTCAACTCTGTAAATCACGGAGCACCTATTGGCCGCGCTATTGCCAATAAATCTGCTTACGTGTTGTCACCTGCTGGCAAAATACTTCCACCGGGCGTGGCAGGAGAGCTTTATATTGGCGGCGCGGGTATGGCAAGACGCTATTTACACCGTTCAGATTTAACCGAACAAGCATTCTTAGTTAATCCGTTCGCATCGGATAGATACCTCGCAAGCGGTTGGAACAAAATGTATAAAACGGGAGATTTGGTTAAATGGCGTGAAGATGGCTTATTAGAGTATGTTGGTCGTAATGATTTTCAGGTGAAAATTCGTGGTTACCGCATCGAACTTGGCGAGATTGAAACTGCAATTAAGCAACAACCGCAAATTCATACTGCGTTTGTAAACGTGAATGAACAAGATGGGATTAAACGTATCGTAGCCTATTTGGTCATGGCAAATGCTGAGTCACTAGATGAGGCAAAGCTCAAGCAAGCACTCTCTCACATGCTACCGAGTTATATGCTGCCAAGTGCTTACGTCACATTAGACGCCCTACCCGTTACGGTTAATGGCAAGATTGATGCCCGAGCACTACCGCAGCCCGATTTTAGCCAAACTGAGACTCACCATGCTCCAAACACAGAACAGCAAAAGCATATCGCTAAAATCTGGTGTGCTGTATTGGGAATTAAGCAGATTGGCTTGGAAGATAACTTCTTCCATATTGGTGGTGACTCAATTATGAGCATTCAGCTCATGTCAGCTCTCAAACGTGCTGGCTATTCGCTGTCGACCAAAGACATATTTACGTATCCAACCCTAGAAGCGCTTTGTGCATTTTTGGCAAATAATGAACGGGTAGAAATCGAGGCTGAACAAGGTGAGCTCAGCGGAGAAATCAAGTTATTACCTATCCAGCAATGGTTCCTCAACTCCCACTACCGTCATAAAGCGCATTTTAATCAGTCGGTCATGCTCGCACTTCCGCACAATACCACGCTGGATACTTTGGAGCGTGCACTTGCGCAGCTGCATCAACAACATGACATGTTGCGCGCTCAGTTTAGCAAAACCGAGACTTGGCAATCCCAATATCAAAGTATTGAAGCGTGCCCAGCACCAAAGCTTATCCATCTGGACACCTTGGGGCTTGATGAGCAGCAAACTGGACTGGCGTTGAGCAAAATACACGCCCGTTTTGAACTCGGTTCAGGTGCTTTGTGGCACCCGGTTTTACTCAGCGATGATACGCCGCTAACTAGACTCGTACTTATCGTTCACCACCTTGTGATTGATGGTGTTTCGTGGCGTATTTTGGTCGAAGACTTAAGCCGCTTGCTACAAGGCGACACCTTAAGCGACAAAACCAGCAGTTATCGCCAATGGTCAGACGTTGTGGCCCAGCATCCTTTTGAACAACAAATACCGTATTGGCAAAACGTGCTAAGCACACAACAAAACATACCTTACGGTAAATCACAACAGCGTCTTACGCATCAATTTGATACTCAGCTTACTGAGCAATTGCTACGCCTTGCTCCTGCTGGATTTAACACAGAAATCAATGATCTCTTAATGAGTGCGTTTACTCGGGCTTGGTGCAATACCTTTGCTACAAACTATTGCCACCTCACGTTAGAAGGCCACGGCCGAGAACATCTGAGTGACCATATTGATACGTCAAGAACACTAGGCTGGTTTACTAGTATGTTTCCGGTTGCTCTGAAAAATGACACGGATTTATCGACGCTGATTATTCAAAGCAAAGAAACGCTTCGTGCCATTCCAGATAAAGGTTTAGGTTTCAGCGAATTGGTCAGACGTGGGGAATTTTCCTTCAATCAATTACCTAAAGTTAGCTTTAATTACTTGGGACAACTTGATAGCAATAGCGATGCACAAGATCAGGGCATACGAATGCTAAATGCACACTCAGGCGATGCCAGCAGCAAGAATAATCAGGATGAAATGGCACTCATCGTGAACGCCGAAGTGCGTCAAATGCGACTACAAGTGAGCATTGCAAGTCAGTTAGATGAGACGCAAACCACCGCATTCATAGAGCAGTTCGATGCTGCCCTTCGAGCCGTCGTTTCACATTCGATTACAGCCGCAAATCCCCAAGGCATAAAAACCCTAAGCGATATTGAGATCGGCGTATTGGTGAATGAAGCCGATGCCCCTATTGAATGGTTTTTCTTCCCTCCGGGTGGCGGTGGTGCTGAGAGTTACTTGCAATCCATTGCTCCCAAGATTTCCGCGCCTTGTTATTGCTTCAATAACATCTATGCCGCACAGGAAAAACCAAAGGGCTCGCTCGCCTATGACTATTATCAGTTCCAAACATTGGCGTTGCAGTATGCTATTCATCTTAAAAAGCTAAAGCCTAGTGGTCCTTATCGGATTTTTGGTTGGAGTTTTGGCGCAACGCTGGCACTTGAGGTTGCCAAACTGCTGCAAAATGAGGGGGACACAGTCGAACACTTGGTGTTCGTCGACCCTTGTTTTGACTATGCCGCGATGCATGATGAAGTTTTTGCTCTACACCCAGAGTTCAGTCATCTTGAGCCCGATAGAATTAATTATCACTACCAAAATGATCCGGCATTTTCTAGCACCGCAAAGGTGACGCTATTTAGTGCTGGTTGTGCGGTTGAAGTGGCTCAGTCGGATAGCCTAGAGTTACAACTTTCCAGTCATATAATCAACCGATACCTTGATAAGAATCAAAATCTTATCGAAGAAGCAATGCAACCCAGTCAGGTTCAAGTGTTCACCATGAAAGGGTCGCACAACAGTTGGGTAAAAACACCGGAAGACTTAATAAAAATGTCAGAAATTATGAACACTCTTTAACATTTTATTCGTTAATATAATGTTAAATTAGATTTTCTAGAGTGAGGCATTAAAGGGAGCTCCCCTCTTCACTCTAGGATTAATTAATTGCCACATTTTCTCACAATATATGATTAAGGAATTACAAAATGGCTAAGGAAAATGTAGATGTACTTATTATCGGCGCTGGACCTGCTGGGACAATGACCGCTGCAAAGCTAATTCAAGCAGGGTTAACCGTGAAGATCGTTGAACGTAGCCACTTTCCACGCTATGTTATCGGTGAAAGTCTTCTACCACAAAGTATGCAGCATTTAGAAGATGCTGGATTTATGGATGCGTTAGTCGCACGCAATTACCAAAAGAAAATCGGTGCTAATTTTAAACAAGATGACTTCCAAGAGTTTTTCGATTTCTCTAAAAATTACACCGACGGCTGGACATGGACATGGCAAGTTCCAAGAGATGACTTTGACAATGTACTGGCTGAAGAAGTGCAAAAAATGGGTGCCCCCATCGAATTTGGCACTTCCGTAGTCGATGCCAACATGGATCTAGAAGAACCTATCATTAAGGTAGTCAATGAGGCTGGCGACGAGCAGGAGATCCAAGCCAAATTTGTTGTTGACTCAAGCGGCTATGGCCGAGTACTAGCAAATCTACTTGACTTAAATGAACCTTCGTCAGCACCGACTCGGGCAACTTTGTTCGCGCAATTTAAACCAGCTGATGGCATAGAAACTGGGGCTGAAAACAATAAAGTAACGATTCTGGTTCACGAAGAGGATGTATGGGTTTGGCTAATACCTTTCTCTGACGGTCGTGTTTCAGTCGGCTTTGTTGGTAACCCTGAGTATTTGGAAAGTGCAGAAGGCGATGCTAAAGCGCGCTTTTTAACCTACCTTGCTCGCGATCAACATGCCTCTGCAATGTTGGAAGGAATGGCGCTGTGTATGGAACCAAAGGAGATCAAAGGCTACTCTAAAGGTATCAAACAACTGTTTGGTAAAAACTTTGTCCTAACCGGTAACGCCAGCGAATTTATTGACCCCGTATTTTCAGCCGGTGTTATGTTTGCCATTGAGTCAGGCGCACGCGCTGCTGCTCTCATTGTTGCGCAGTTAAATGGCGAAGAAGCAAATTGGCAGCAAGAATATGAAGCGCATATGCTTAAAGGGATTGCTGTCATGCGCACCTATATTGAAGGCTGGTACGACGGGCGCTTGCGCCGTTTATTTTTCTCAAACAACAAGCCTGAAAAAATTAAGAGCCAAATCACTTCTGTGCTTGCGGGTTATGTATGGGATGAGACTAACCCATTTGTGAACCGCAGCGAGAAAACTTTGAACTTGCTATCTGATCTCCATAATAACCCTGAAATGGCGTGATTTTAGCTTTTGAGACCGGCGTGGGAATAGCTTCTCACGCCACATAATATACTAACAAAGATGCGTTTCAGTAGTAGTGAAAGTAGTTGTGCGATGCCTATAGTTTCCCTTATTTGCGATTAAACAAAGTGGGGAATTTTGTTGTAGGCCGACCATAGATGTGGCACTTGGCGCTTTAAAGGACTTAGACAATGAAAACTAACTTTGTATACACTGCTGCACTTTCAGCGTTATTAACAGGCACTGCACTTGCAACTCCCGCACAGGCCTCAGAATATAAAACAATTCTAATTCATGGCTTTCAAGCGGACCAACTTAACCGCCCTAACAGCACCAATGTCGAACTTGAAGGTGAAGAATACTGGTCATCTTTTTGGATAAACCACGCTGATGAGCGTATTGATTGGCCTTCTTATGAGCGTTTGCAAGGCAAAATCGCAACAGATTATATTTGGCCAAAGCTAAAAGCATTTGCAGAAAATGGCACTTGTAATCCTGGCTGTGTCTTTGTTACCCACTCAACGGGTGATTTAGTCGCGCGCTATATCTTAGATAACCAAGCAACTTGGCTTGAAAATGCGGGCCTTCAACCACTTAATATCGTTGCTACTTTCGACCTTGCAGGCGCGGGTGGCGGAAGCGAACTCGCAGACACAGCTATCAACGCTGCGACTTCTGGTGGTGTAGTAGGTGAACTAACTCGCCAAGCAGTTGAGGCATGGCTGGGCAGCATGCCTGAAGAGTTTGGTATCATGTGGGATTTAAAAGTAAATAATGCGCGACAAGTTGCTCAGTATCCGAGTGACAATGCGCCTCGCCTACGCTTTGTTGCTGATGCAAGCGACTATTACGGCCTAACTTCAGGCTTCTTACCAGGTAACGACGATGGTGTTGTATCAACGCACTCTTCTTGTGGTGCATCAGCAAAAGGTGACTTTGGTAGTTGTAGTACAAGCGTTGCTATCAACGGTCAGTTAGCCTCCCAAGATGATGCAGTAACTAGCTTTATGCCATATCACTATCCACTACTAATGAGCGCGGAATATAGCCACGGTAACCTGCCAGATGCTGGATACCAAGGCAAAGTAACAGCGGCTCGTACTCAGTTTAACGCGGGTTATAAAACGATTAGCTACAACACCTATGAAGAAACAACGGGTAGCTGGTTTTGGAAAAAAACTTACCGTTATGTTAGCGAGTCTAACTCACAAAGTTTTTCACAGTTAATACTAAACTCACTGTAACTTAACGGTTATTTTGCTAATTTCTATACCCAAGGAACTGCTCCATGCAGTTCCTTATATTAACCGAGTATTGCTATGAAAAAGTTTTTGTTGATTAGCGCCATTCTTATTGTGATCTGTATCACTGCAGGATATTTTGCCTTGCAGCGCGAAGCTCTGCCCTCACCTGAGTTAGCAGCAACACCACAAGTCACCACACCTATTTTGACACCACCAACAACACCACCAGTCACACCTAAAACTGCGATAACACAAAAACAATCACTGATCGAATCGCTACCACTGGCACAAGCTGCGCAATCAGCTGCGGCACACTATGAATATACTATTTCTCTACCGCCTTATTCACAGCCCCTTGGCAAAGGTGATTTTGATAGGCTCAATCCAAATCATTTCTATGCCATCGAAATGCCAATTGAAGAAAACAACGAACAAGTATCTTTGTCGCTGAATCAATATCGCTTTGTACACCCCGCTACTATCGAGATAAGTTTATCTGGTAGTCAATTTTCTAATGCAACCGCAACGATACTTGACCCTACATCGCAGCAAACCTTATCTACCACCCGCCTCAAAGAGTCTAATGGTATTTGGCTTGGCGCAGTCGATGGCGAGACGACATGGCCTCAAGAGCTGAATGTTGTTGTGCGTGCTAAACCAAACTCGGCTAAGGCCGTTGCATTAACAGCAAGTATCCGCTATTACCAGCCCAGCGCCACACTGCTCGCCATTGCTGAACCTTACCCCGAGCAAGCTGACTTGATAATTCCATTGCAACTTGAAGTAAAGCAAAGTGGTACTTATCGTATCCGTGCAAACCTATTTACTCCCGATGGCACACCAATCAGTCATTTGGTTGAAAAGCAAAAGTTAAGCGAAGGGAAACAGGTATTCAACTTAAAAGCACATCAGTCGGTGCTTGCTCCTTTTTCAGCTAAATCCGGCCCATCCCAGTTCACGTTAAAGACATTTGTGATTGAGAGAATGTCGCCAATGCCGGGAGAGCTTGCGCAGTTTGGTGATAGCAAAATAACCGAATACCACATCACTGATTTCTACTTTGACGCACTGGAGAAGCGCCCATATAAGCCCTCGGCTGCCGAGCGTCAACGTCTAGGTTACTTGCAAAAAATGGCAGGTAAGTAAAGCAACTAACCTTTGCTTTGGATAATTAAACGGTGACCCTTTTTAGGTCACCGAGTTAGCTAAGCTATATCGCTTCAGCCGTCGTCTTAGGCCTCAGCTCAGCAATACGATAAAAACCAAGTGCGGTGATAGATACTAAGGTCATGATGATAAACAGCATCATACCGGAGTAAAAATCTAAAATAAGCCCACCTAAAATGGGCGCTAATGCATACCCCAATGAACATAAGCCAGCAGCACCAAAATAGCTAGCTTTCAGGTTATCTGGTGCCAACCTGTCAATATAGACATTGATGTTAGTAAACATAATTGCTTCGCTCAGACTCAACACCATCATGGCTGCAATCCATCCCCAAATATTGTGTACATCATTCAAGGCCATCATGACTTGTGAAATAATCAATATCACACCACCCGCATAAAGCCTATTTTCAATGCGCCAATTACGCATCAGATGTAGTAATGGAAACTGACAAACGATGATCACACTAGAATTTGCGATGATTAAGCTAGAAATTAGCCAAGCTAGATCGGGGACCTCTGCACGCGTCAAATACTGCACTAAGCTAGAGTCACATTGCGCATAAACCAAATACACTAAAGTTGTAGCGATGAGCACAATTAAAAAAACTTTATCTTTTCGTAAGATCCTCAGCCACTTTGCAAACTTGGGTACCGACTGAGCGGCAGACTGCAAAGCGAAAGTCTGCGCTTCACTCAGTTTAGGTCTAAAGTAAAGCAGCGCGAGCAACAAACCAATATACGAAATGCCAGTATAGATAAAGCTAAACTGCTCACCATTAAGCCCCGCCCATAGCCCGTACAATGGTCCTAAAGCCGCTCCCACATTCACGAGAAAATAGAGTAAATGCAGTGCAAGCTCTCTGTCTTTTGCGTCGGCAAGTTCTTCAGTAAGTAACGCTTTACTAGGCGCATCCCAAAGCGTCCTAGGTAGACAAGCTAAAAACACTGAGGTTGCAAACAACCACAACGACTCAGCCACAGCCAACAGAGAAAAAGAAATCACACCAACAAACACTGCCGTGTAGAGCATTTTGGTGCGACCAAAGCGATCAGCGAGATTCCCCGTATAAAACCCCAAAAATACGGCGAAAGTCGCTGACACCGTCAGCAATAAACCGACCTCTGTTGCACTCAGTCCATAATTTTCGTAAAGAATAACAGCCAAAAAAGGCCATACCATGTAGTAACTAGCGCGAACGAAAAAGTTACCAACAAGCATTACCCAAACTAAAGGTGTAAAGCGCTTTAACCGCTCAATTGCAGAGCTATTCTCCATTGATGTTCCTTGATTATTATTGGTTTACACAGAACCCTAATTCCTAAACCTTAGTTTAGGTCAAGCGTTTAACTGCATTCTATTATCTTGGATACTGGAATTTTATGAAGAAAAAATTTCATCCTTGAAATCACAAAGGGAGATAAAACTAACTCAATGAAATTAAGCGTTAAAACCGCTTAACGTAGAACACATTAAAAAAGTCAAGACCGGGGTTGTGGTCGCTCAAACCAGCATTAGAATAATGTAGATATCGGATCCCAACTTTAGTACTGGGGTTCAAATTAACACTAAGTCCAATGCGGTCTTCAAACTGATAGTGAACACCAATGTCTTTACCCGCAAATCGAGTATCACTGACGTAGGTCATGCCAATTCCAAACTCAAAATTTACCGGCTTTCCAGCAAACTCATTCAGTGGAACACTAAGCACTGGTGACAATGCAATAGCAAACGTCGTGTCTGAGCGTTTTGGTTTGCCGTATTCCCAATAGTTGGTGCTCAGCTCAAAATAAACATAGGCACCTTCTCCAAAACCATAATCCGCTAAACTATAATGCAAGGGACGATACCCAAGCCGCAGTCCTTTTACATCCCCCTCTCCCATCACATAATCAACTGCAACTTCACTAGCATGTGAGTAAGTAGACACAAACAACATAAGCAAGAATAAAACTAAGCGCATAACGACTCCTCTACAACAAGAGCAATTCTACGCCGTTATTTAATTCTTAAAAGACACCAAAAGACCATATAATAATTGCCATTTAAGCACCAATCTGAAGTTTTAATCGGTACATTAATTTAACTAAAACCAATAACAAATTATGAGTTATACTATTAAAAACGATCTTGAGAATGTGGTATGCAGTATATAATTGGGAGCGTTATAGGGATATTTAGTGTATTCAGTGCCTTAGCCGCAGCACCAACAAAAGTAGATATCTATACCGAGCATTTTCCTCCGTACCAGATAGAGCAAAAGAACGGCACCATTACTGGGCTTGCCACTGATATCGTGCGCCTCATTATGTGGGAAGCAGAGCTAAGCTATCAAATTTATATGTTGCCTTGGACTCGCGCAAAAGCCTTCTCCAAAAAATCCCCTTATTCATTGCTCTACTCGATCGCCAGAACGGAGCAACGTGAAGAAAACCATATCTGGATTGCGCCACTTTGTGAGCTA
Source organism: Pseudoalteromonas sp. NC201 (assembly GCF_002850255.1). Taxonomy (NCBI): domain Bacteria; kingdom Pseudomonadati; phylum Pseudomonadota; class Gammaproteobacteria; order Alteromonadales; family Pseudoalteromonadaceae; genus Pseudoalteromonas; species Pseudoalteromonas sp. NC201. Next base: position 1,312,972 of record NZ_CP022522.1, on the reverse strand, counting down.
AAGGTCGCCTTTTATAAGCGTGCTGATATTGCCGATCAGCAGGTGTGGGAAATATGGAAAATCAAACAACATGTTGTCGCTGTTGCGGCTGATCAGCTCTCCGAAAACTATTTAAAAGCACAAGGCTTTGTCGCCGATAAGAATATGCTATCAGTAACCAGTTTTAGTCGTGCAGGTGAGCTGCTTGAAAGAGGCAGAATAGACTTTATTTTTGGTGCCGAAAACTTTGTAGATAGAATGGCTGCTAGAATGGGTTTAGTGGAGCAATGGGACAAAGTGCTAGAAGTCCCTGAGTTAAGTAAAACCCTCTATTTAACCGCCAACCCGAGCGCCCCTCCAGAGTATATAAATCGGCTACGCGCCGCCGCTGAACGGGTGCAGATGCAACGCAAAAAGGTTGATGTCGGCTGCCCCATTGACGAGTAATTCATCGTTTGCTACTGAACTTTGTACGTCGCTGTGATAGCATTTTCAAAATTGTATACTTTATTCAAAAAACAACAAATGAAAGTACTCACAGGAATGTTATTACTCGTGCTCTTTGTAGCATGCGAAACACACGCAAGCCCAAAGATCATCAACGCAGTTTCACGCTTTGGCCACCCTCAGGTGATGAAGCCCGCAGACAAGTTTGGCCATAGTCCCTATTCACCACTGTTTGACAACGGCGCATGGCATGGTCACTTACTTCCTGATAGCGCGGCGGAATTTGGTGGTTTTACGGGTAACGCGATTATCACCGAAGAGTATTTAACCTATTTATTTGAACGTATTGAGCGTCTACAGGTTTTTCACGGTGATATCAAATTGCAATTTGATGCAGCGCAGTACAGCCTACCAGGAGAGCTGGTACAAACGCTCAGACATGAGCTCGCGACGGTGACGATCCGCTTACGCTTTGTTAGCGAGCGCACTTCTCTTATTCAAACCACTATTCATACTAAGCAACGACTTACTTTAAAATTGGACGGCAAATTACTCCACCAACTTAATCAACAACAAGCACTGGACCAACAATACCCTAAGCTCGCTCCAACCATGGTTGCCAGCGAAAGTGGGATCAGTACCACTTTTGGTCGTGTTCGCGATCCGTGGGCGCTTCTGACCTCTGGTAGCAACGAGTACTCAATCACCCGCACAATCCCTTTCAAAAATGTGGTGGAAAATGACCGTTATTATAGCGAGACACAAATCTCTGGTGATCTGCAGTTTTATACCGCCATAAGTTATGTCCATAATCAACAGGAACGCATACAAACAGCAAAGGCCGTTGCCAAAATTCTCTCATCCCCTGTTACGTATTGGCAACGCTCTAAAGCTCGCTGGATGGGCTATTTAGCACGCTATCAAACCTTACCACGAGATAAACAAACATTGGCGATAAAAGCCGTTGAAACCCTCATTGGTAACTGGCGATCTCCTGCAGGGGCAATCGTGTTTGATACCGTATCGCCTTCGGTCACTGCTCGCTGGTTTTCCGGCAATTTAACTTGGCCTTGGGACAGTTGGAAACAAGCGTCAGCGCTGAGACTATTTGCACCAGATTTAGCCAAGGCCAACATTGATGCCGTATTTTCCTATCAAATAGCAGCTAACGATCCTGTGAGACCCCAAGATAAAGGCTTATTACCCGATTTAATTGGTTATAACCAGCCACCAGAACGCGGTGGCGATGGGGGTAATTGGAGCGAACGGAATTCAAAACCCTCGCTGGCCGCTTGGGCGGTGTTGAATACCTACCATGCCAGCAAAGACAAAGCTTGGCTTGCACAAATTTACCCTAAACTTGTCGCCTATCGTGATTGGTGGCTGCGCAACCGTGATCACAACCAAAATGGTATTCCAGAATTTGGTGCAACCATAGATAAACACCATAATAATCAAGCGGGAGAGTTGTTATTTTATCTACATGAAGGAAAGCAAAAGCATGCCCATTTTGGGCTAAAAGCCTATCGCGATGCGCAGGCACAGGGTAAACAGATAAGTATTCCCGCACAGACCGCAGCGTCATGGGAATCTGGAAGAGACGATGCTGCTAACTTTGGTTTTATCTCACCACAGCAGCTTGAGATCTATGTGAAACAAGGTGGCGATGCTAAAGACTGGCAAGTCGAATTTGCTAGCAATATGGACGCCCAAGGCCATCTGCTAGGCTACTCTTTGATGCAAGAGTCGGTTGATGGGGCCAGTTATTTTTATTCTGACACCAAAAACTTGAGTACCATCGCCAATATCTTGGCTAAGCCACAGGAAGCCAAAGCCTTTTCAGCACAAGCAAAGCAAATCGCCGATTATATTAACCGCTGCATGTTCGACGATAACAGCGGATACTACTACGATATTCGCATTGCCCCGTCACCGCTTGAAAATGGCTGTGCAGGGAAACCAATCATTGAACGTGGTCGCGGCCCCGAGGGTTGGGCTCCGCTCTTTAATCAGGTCGCAACAGCGTATCATGCTAAACGCGTCTCTGAAGTAATGCTCAGCCCCAGTGAATTCAACACCTATATTCCTCTAGGCTCTGCATCCCAGACCAACCCTGCATTTGGTGCAAACATCTATTGGCGTGGTCGTGTCTGGCTTGACCAATTGTATTTTGGCTTGATGGGACTAAGTTATTATGGTTATGAAACTGAAGCGAACACTTTGCTTGATCGATTTATGCAAAATGCGGATGGTCTGCTGCAAAACGCGCCTATTCGCGAAAACTACAATCCACTCACCGGCGAGCAGCAAGGTGCACCGAACTTTTCATGGAGCGCGGCCCATATTTTGCTGATGATAGAAGCATTTGAGATGGACAAGCCCAAAGCACCAATTAAAGAAGAAAAGCCAGTTTCACAGCAAATCACTACAAACTAGCCGAAAATTTGCTAGCAATTCAGTGATGATCCGTCTACATTTTTTAAATGATACAAAAACAAAATTAGACGGATCGCAATGAGTTGGTTTTACCGTATTTACCATTTTGCCCTAAAGTGCATTGTTATTTTTATCGGGATCCCGAATCCCAAATTACATCAGGGAAAAACGGGGCTGTTAGACGCCATTAAGGCGCTGGGGTTAAAAAATGGAGATAACGTCTTAGTCGTGACCGACCAAGTGCTGCTCAAGCTCAACTTGCATCAGGTTGTGGAAAACACACTACGTGAGTCAGAGTTAGTCACGCATTATTACGCAGATGTTTTACCCAACCCAACCATAACAAACGTTGAAGATGGTCTAAAGGTCTACCAACAGCATCAGTGTAAAGCAATTATCGCGCTTGGCGGTGGCTCGGTACTCGACACGGGCAAGCTGATCGGTGCTCGGGCTGTCAAGCCGAACAAACCGGTGACTAAACTCAAAGGGTTGTTTAAAGTCTTAAAACGCCTACCGCCGAATATCGCGATCCCAACAACCGCAGGAACCGGCTCGGAGACCACCGTTGCCGCCGTTGTTAACGATCCTAGCAATCACGCCAAGTATGCCGCGACTGATTTTTGTTTAGTGCCGCACCATGCCGTATTATTACCGGAATTAACCACAAGTATGCCTGCACATATCACCGCGACTACGGCAATTGATGCACTAACCCACGCCATTGAGGCACTACTGAGCATTAACTGTCTTAAGTTTAGCCGCGGCCGTGCTCTTGAGGCCTGTAGAGCCATCTTTGAATATTTACCCAAAGCACAACGAGACCCACAAAATCTAGAAGCAAGGGCGCAACTACTACTCGCTTCCCATTACGCAGGACAAGCTTTTACCAGAACTTCTGTCGGCTACGTACATGCAATTTCACACCAATTGAGCGCTCAATATGGTACGCCACACGGGCTTGCCAATGCGGTGTTACTCATGCCCGTGCTAACCTGGTATGGCGAGCGCATTAACCAGCAACTCGCGCTCATCGCCAGATACTGTGGATTAACCTCGTTAGACTATCCCGTCGAACGCCAAGCGGATGACCTGTTGGAGCACATCAAGCGCTTATTGCTTGATTTACAGATCCAAACCACGCTCGCCGAAGTACTTCCTGATGATGCCGCGCTACTCGCAGAGCTGGCGCTAAAAGAAGCACATCCAGATTATCCGGTGCCCCATTTTATGGATCCCTGCGCCTGCCAACGCATTATAAAAGGTATCGCTCCTACGCCTTAATAAGCACTTCGTTTAGTGTTTGGACTCAAAGAAATTTAAAATAAACCCAAACTTTTCAAAGCTTTATAAAAAACCATCAAGTGAAAGCACTAAAAACATAAAACCTATTAACGAACAGTTAAAAGTCGACAAACGCAAACAAAAACAATTCTCAATAACAATTTTTAATGCTAGTATGCGCGACTTTTGAAAAGCAAACTGGTGTATTTTGGAACGTTATTACTCAGAAGTATTAAGTTATATCGCTCGTTCAGTGGGGTGCAAAGATAAGGCTCAAAATATAGTCCAAGAGGCGTATACCCGAATACTAAGTTATAAAAGCAGCAATCCAAAGCAGGATAACACGCAAGAGCGCGCGCTGTTTTTTAAAGCCGCAAAAAACATTGTGATTGATCAGTATCGCAAAAATCAAACCGTTGCTGAGCCCGACGACTTCGAATTAGTCGCGCCAAGTTATTATGAGCCTGAGGCTAAGCTTGCAAGTCAACAACAACTGGCATTACTTAATCGAAGTATCGACTCCTTACCCCTAAAAACTAAGCAAGCATTTGTGCTCTATAAATTTAAAAACTTAAGCCAGCCACAAATAGCAGAGCAAATGGGGATATCTGTCAGCATGGTCGAAAAACACTTGGCAACTGCCATGCTCGCTTGCCGTAACGCATTACAAAAACAATAAGAGAATCGCAATGGACCGTCATAATGTATCAATACAGCAGCAAGTAAACCACTGGCTGGAACTCGAAAGGCAAGGGCTCAGTAAAACGCAGCAGCAAGCGCTCAATCGTTGGCTTGGTGAGAACCGTGCGCACCAAACAGCCTATCAAGAAAGTAAACAGATTGAGCGACTGTTATCGCAATTTTCAGATCAAGACATTGCACAATTAGAGAATCCAATTACACACTCGAAGCTTAAATCAAAGACAACTCAGCGGTACTTCGCCATTGCTGCATGCTTTGCACTTTTTGCGTTGAGTTTCTTTGGCTATCAAACGTGGTTCTTTCAAGTAAACAAAGACACCTTTCACGCCAGCTATCAGTCAGCACGAGGCGAATTACGCAATATCTCACTGCCCGACCAATCTCGACTGACCTTAGATGCCAAAACTTCCCTCGCTATTGATTTTGATGGCAATCGGCGTAGTAATAAACTACTCAGTGGACGCGTATTGTTTGACGTTGCCAGTGACAAAAGCCGTCCATTTGTTATCAGCGCCGGTAGCACAAAAATTACCGTATTAGGTACCCGCTTTTCTGTTGATAAAAAACCCAATAGCGTTCGCATTGTGGTGGATCATGGCCGTGTAAACGTGCAAAGCCAACATCAGCAAATAACGCTGACAAAAGGTCAAATGGCGGTCGTGGACAGTGACGGCATTGTCAAGGCTGAGTTTGATCCAAACCTCAATCTCGTTGATGCGTTTAAGCAAGGACGACTCGTGTTCGACAATACACCACTTAACGAAGCACTTGAGGAATTTAAACGACATCATGCGATAAGTTACACCTTAAGCGCTCAATCAACTGAGCAATTGGTTATTTCGGGTACTTTTGTAGCATCAGAGCTCGAAAGCTTTTTAAACTTACTTCCACATGTTCTCCCTGTAGAAGTTAAAGAGTATAACAATCATATAGTTATAGTTAATTCTCGATGATGAGATAAAAATATTCAAATTTTTATTGAGGAGTTCTCATTCTCATTCGTTTTCATCTTAGGTAATTTATTTGGACGCATAACAATGAGAACTCGCTCTGTTTTAAACACAAGACTCACTCCCTTAGCATTTGCACTCGGGCTTAGCCTGAGCCTGCCTGCAACCGCGCAGAGTCATGTTGCTTTATATCAATTTAATCTTACGCAGCAACCTATTAGCCATACCTTAACGCAGGTAGCTGAAGCTGCGAGTATGAATCTAATTGCCGATGCGAAACTATTAAATGGCCTGCAAGCCCCAGCACTTAAAGGAGAGGTAAGTTTAACCGAGGCACTAGAACGCACACTAAAAGGTAGCCAGCTAACAGCGAGCATTATCGACAACAACATCGTTATTAAAGCGGCGATTAACGGGTCAGCGCCTGTAAAAAGCAAAACCAATAATACTCAGGAAAAGGCAAAGCACAGCCAAACACCAAATCCGCAAGATAATATTGAAGTTATCACGGTCAAAGGCGATAAACTCAATCTTAATCGTGAACAGATTGCTCGAACCAAGGGTTTATCTAACTCGGATATTTTCTCAACGTTTTCTGGTATAGAGGCAAACAATATTCGAAACGAAGCTGGCGCACTTGATATTGGTATTCGCGGCATGCAAGGCGAAGGTCGAGTGCCGATTTTCATCGACGGTAGTTTGCAATCAACGCACACAAACCGCGGCTATATGGGCTCGTCTGACAGAACCTATATCGATTCAAACTTGATAAGCTCGGTTAATGTCGAAAAAGGCGCATCGGCCAAAGCATCACCTTTTGGCTCAGGTGCAATCGGCGGAACAGTCAATATCCGAACATTGGGCACGCAAGATATTCTCCAAGACGGTAAGCGTTTTGGCGCTTTAGTTAAGGTAAATACGCATAACAACAATAAAACACCTGAAGTACCAGAGAGCTTTGGCCTGCAAAGTTATTATGAAATCAGCAACCACAATGACACACTCGACTTTGCAGGCGGCGGGTTTACGCTAGCAACCGCTTATCAACAGGATAACTTACAAGCGGTACTCGCTTATAGTAAGAAAAAGGTTGGTAACTACTTTGCTGGTAAAAATAGCTTTGACGACTTTGTTGAAACCGTGGAGTACGTGCGTTGGGTGCCTTCAACTGATCATGAGGGGCAATATGACGAAGTAACAGTAGTCGACCAGATCCCACCTCCAGTTAACCAAAATGGCGAAGTCGTCAATACAAGCTTTGAAAGCGACTCATATCTTGCCAAACTAACTTATGCGTTTACGGACGAACAATCGTTAGAGGTGAATACACGTTACCATAAGCAAGAAGCGGGAGAAATGCTGGCCACCTACTGGTATAAACAAAGAGCCGGTGACACCAAGTTTTGGAAGGTGATAGATGAAAATGGCCAAGAACAATGGATGTCCGAAGAAATTCCAGAAGGCGTAGAAACCATGCCGCAGTGGGCTCCAGGCTCTGCTCTGGTAAACAGTGCCAGTGCGTTATACCGTTTTTTACCGAGTAATAACTCATTAGTCGACCTCAGTGTTAACGTTTGGCGTACCAGCGCAAGGTTACAGCAATATAATGCGCTTGGCAGTAACCTAGGAGCAAATGCGGGGCAATATTTTCACCGTTATAACAATAAGCGTCATGGGATAAGTGCGTTCAATACCTCTGCATTATCGTTGGCAAATACACCGATTACTTTGACGTACGGCCTATCCTGGCAGGTTGAAAAATTAAGCCCTCATAAAGACTGGAAAGATAATTTTAATCGAGACTGGTACCCTGCTGACTTCAATTTAAAAGCCACTTCACGACATGGCAAACAAACAAAACGTGCATTATTCGCCAATGCCAATATCGATCTTGCGCCTGTAGAGTTTGCACTGAACGTAAACCTTCATGACTCGGTCAACGAGGACTATCAAACAGGCGAAAAACTTACATTTGATGCCAAAGCGGATGTGACTGTACAAGCAAATTATCAACTGCTTGATAATACAGTTATTAAAGCCAAATATAGCAACGCATATCGAATGCCAAACCTGTACGAAACAACAGTTTCTAATGAGGTGTTTTCCTACTCTAGTGACTACCCGATCACCCCTGAAAAAACGAAATCGTATGATATTGGCTTTGAGAGTGACTTTAGCAACTTACTCAGCCACGGGGATAAGCTAATTATCTCGGCGGAGTACTTCTACACGAATATTGAAAGTATGTTGGCAACAGGCTTCTTGCCCAAACCCGACGCACCTTCATGGGATCAAAAGTTCACCTTTACCAACTATGATAAGTTTGAACTCCCCGGCACGGAATTTGGCCTTCATTACCAAAGCGACTTATTTTACAGCAGGTTATCTTACACAAAGTACACCGACGTCAAAATGTGCTCACGCTTAATGGCCGAGGCTGCAGGTGTCGATACTTGTAATACGACCGGCTTTGCGGGGAGTTTAACACCACTTCGTGTGCCTCCTGAAAAAAGCTATATCGCAACGCTTGGTATGACACTCTTTAACGACACAATTGATACGGGTTTTACTTACAAAAAACACGCTGAGAAACATCACCCGGGCGGCTTTTTGGCAGGGACTGGAGTAACTGCGCTTGAGTATATTCCAGCAGGCTATCAGCTCGACTTTTATCTTGATTATATCTTTAGCGACAGCATCAAAGGCAACCTAGCGATCACCAACTTGACCGATCAGTATAAAGTTTCAAGCGGCTCAATCGTCGCGATGCCAGAACCTGGCCAAACCATTTCGATTGGCTTAGAACTCAAACTTTAATCAACACTTAGGCGCTGTACTTTTGCTTAAAGACAGCGCTATATTTTTACATCACCTTGGAGCATCAATGACTACCGTTACCTCTGCACTTTCTCGAGCGCAAAACTTAAAACATGCAACTGCAGATACCCACGACAATGTAGACAAATCCATTATGGCGCAAGACCCATTCGCCAATACACAAAGCTATCTCGATTTCTTACGACTACAGTTTTATTTTTTAAAAGATGTGAGCGCTCTTTATGAACACCCAGAATTATTAGCGCTTATTCCTGATTTGGCCACGCGCCGCCGCTTAGGTTTGCTTGAGCAAGACTTTATCGACCTTGAAACCACCATCCCTACTCCCTACTTAATGCCAGAAGTAACCAATAATACCGACGTCGCCAGAGCGCTCGGCTGGCTATATGTGGTTGAGGGCTCAAAGGTCGGTGCAGCCATGCTGGGTAAACAAGTTGGGGCCAAGCTCAATTTTGATGCGCAGCACGGCGCTCGATATTTAGCAGGCCCAGGAGCCGGTCGCGGCAGCGCTTGGCGAGAGCTTGTGCAAATCATAGACGCAATTGAATTGAGCGAACAGCAAGAACAGGCGCTAATTGAAGGTGCTCGTCAGGCATTCACCCGTTTCCAAGCATTCCAGGCACACGTTTATTCATGATGTTTAAAGCCGCCTTAGCCAACTATAAAAAAATAGCCCTACTGCTATGCGGATATCTATTTGTAGCCCTCGGTGTTATTGGTATTGTTTTGCCCGTCATGCCAACCACTGTGTTTTTTATTCTGGCTTTGGCGTGCTTTTCAAAAGCCTCTCCTAGGCTTGCCTTGTGGCTGCTAAATCACCCAAGGTTTGGCGCTTCATTAACGCAATGGAAGCAATACAGGGTTATTCCGCTCAAGGCCAAAGTCATGGCAACAGTGGGCATGACAGCGAGCTATGCTTTACTTATTTTGCTCTCACCAGCAGCCTGGTTGGCCTGTGTAGTTGGCAGTATAAAGATCGCAGTAATGTCTTATATTTATTCCAGACCATCAAAGCGTGTGTAATACCAGTTTACATTCTTATAATTTAAAACGCTCAACCAGTGTTGCTAGACGATGCGAGAAGCTACTGAGCGACTCGCTGCCTTTAGCCAAGCTTTGCATCGCCTGAGCATTCTCATTTGCGGTACTTTGTGCATCTAGCATCACCTGCTCAATTTGCTGACAATCCGTCGCTTGGTGATCAGCGGCTTGGCTGACTTCTTCACTCAACTGCGTAACCTGTAAAATAGCGTTGGCAATTTCATCCATGGCACTGGCAAGCGCCTCACTTTGTTTAACACATGAGGCAACATCACGTTGGCCGGAGTTAATGGCCTCAGAGGCGCTATGTGTATCCTGTCTCAGAGCTGCGATCATTTGGTTAATTTCATTAGTCGACTCTTGCGTCCTTGACGCAAGCGTTCTAACCTCATCGGCGACCACCGCAAACCCTCTTCCCTGCTCACCAGCTCGAGCCGCCTCAATTGCTGCGTTTAACGCCAACAGATTGGTTTGCTCAGCAATAGAAACAATGGTATCCAAGATACTGCCGATATTCTCGCTATGTGTGGTCAATTTGGTCATACTCTCTACCGCTTCACTCATGCGCGTGCTGAGCGATAGAATATGTTCTTTATTGTCTTGTGTGTATTTACTGACCTCGGTTTTATGCTGGTTAGCGGTATGGATGCTCGCGAGGCTATCTGACGAGCGTTCGGAAACCGCCAAAGCACTAGCTGAAATACTTTGTGCTAAGCGATTGGCATTATCCATGCGGCGCATTTGCTCAGTCGCATTATTGGCTATTTGTTTACTTTCGCTTAATGATGATTCCGATAGTCCTTCTAACTCATGAACCTGATTATTGATTGACTCTAGCAAAGCACGGAGATTGTCTTTCACCTGATTAATATTATCAATTAACTGACCAAATTCATCATCACTGCGCTTACTCATTTGCTTCGAAAAGTCTCCAGCAGCAAGGTATTTGAGCATTTTATTCACCGCAGCCAACGGCCCAAGCATTGCCCGGCTAGTTGAAACCGAGATAAACGCACCTAAAGCAATAAAGACAATCACCAATAAAATGGCGGTATTTTGCGCTCGCTCGATAAGGGTTTCAGCATTATTTTGAGAACGATTAAACGCCGCATTAGCGCTTTGCTGCATTTTCTCAAGCTCGGTTAAAATGGCAAACGCATGCTGCTCTGATTGCTTATATAACATTGCAGCTTGCTGTTGCTGACGCAGTTTCTCTTGTACCGCGACATAAAGATGACCGGGCTCACCCAGCTTTTCCCTGAGCTTAGTCATGCCCTCACTAAACTGATTTAACAAATCATCTGCATCCATGCCATAGGCTTGGCGCTTCAAAAACGTTAGGTTATTTTCAATATTATCTAACAAAAACAACATATCTTGCTGGTGCTGATCTACTTGCTCTAGCGTTAAACCGCTGATCCGCTGACTGTTGTTTTCCAGTGTAAACAACATGTCATCAATACGAACGCCAGTCCCGACCATTTCTTCCAACTGCCGTGTTTTGTCTGTCTCGATTAACTCAAGATCCAGCATGGCATTGCTGGCCTGTTCTTTATCCTGTTTAAGTGCTTGATATTGTGATTGGATCCGTTGCTGCGCTTGTACAACATCAGCCTTAGCCTGCAACATTTGTTCTGCGGCACGACTGAGCTGCTCACCCAGCGCCAGAGTTTGCTTTAATGGTGTGACAAATTCAGGCATGGCTTGCGTCAATGACGTTAAGTGCCGCTGGCGCTCAACATACAGTTGCTGCTGTGTGGTAAATTGCTGTCGAGCCCGATTGATATCTTGCTCGCTTTCGAGGGTATAAGCTTGAGAAACCAACTTGCTGAGCTTAAGCTGTTCAAGTTGCAAGGCGTCAGCACTGCGCTGAATAGGCAAAGTAATTTGCCCCATATTTTGATTAGCGGACTTTATTTGCGCCAATGCTAAATAGGCAAGCACGCACGCAAGTAACAGCAGCACGCCTAATGCACTAAAGCCTAAAGTAATTTTTTGTTTTATTGTTAGTTTACTTAGCATAATGTCATTGCTCTATTTTGAGTAAACAAACTATGTTACAAATGGGATAAAAAACCAAGTAAATACTCTAAAAATTACCAACATACCTTTTAAAAATGTAGCTTCAAATTTGCGGTTTTGCTTACTTAGTTTTTGATTTTATTTTTAGTTTTAGCGATCATTGCGGTTAGGTCTTTTATTATTTAAGAGCATAACAAGATGAGAGAAACCGCAATCAACGAAGCAAAGGCCTTATGCCAAAACCATAAGAGCGCATTTTTATCTACCTTCTCTAACAACCAAAAGGGCTTTCCTTTTTCTTCTATCGCTCAATATGTTTTTCTTGAAGATAATCACTTTTACTTCTTTATTAGTGATATCGCCCAGCACACCAAGAATTTAGCCAAGCACCCGGCACTTTCGTTTATGGTGCTCGGTGATGGTGCGGTTGAAGACGTTGAAAATGCGCGAGTTACTATTCTTGGGCATGCACACAAACTACCAAGAGCGGATAGCGAAAGCCTGATTGCACAATTCGTAATAAAGCACGAAAAAGCTCAGCAATATGCCATGCTCTGTGACTTCCACCTATGGCGAATTGAAGTGGCTAGGGTTCGATATGTAGGCGGTTTTGGCCGTGCATTTTGGCTAGAAAAACAGGAATGGTACTAACGTAGGTGTTACACTGCAAAAGCGTGTTCAAACTCGCTTTCTCGTCTATGCGATTGCGGTTGATTGGTCATCTCAGCCAAGGTTTTGCGCCAAAAACCGCACGAACTTTCAAGCTTATCTTGCATACGCACTTTCCAACGACCTTTGTATACTGACCAAATGTGTGCCATAAACTCGGTGGCGTAACGCTTTCTGCGCTCGGCAGGAGTAATATAAAGCGCACAGACTTCAAACTCTCGGCGGTTTGAAATACCTATTACGGTAAAGCCAACCAGCTTACCATCTGCATAAAAAAGATAAGCGATATTGGTTGCGCTACACAGTTCAAACGAGCCCACTTGCTTTTGATAATGGCTCGCTTCTAGCAAATGTGTAAAAGTCTGCTCGCTGTATTTATCAACTCGAATTAACTCTAGTTCAACCACTTTTTTAATCTCCCGCTTGGTGTACGGTTGATCATGCTTAAAGTTTGTGGGCGAATTGTGAAGTTTTTAGATTGATTTAGTAAATTTTAGCGGCTTGACCTTTAACCAAATTTCCAGCGCAATCACCTTTTCACTTGGCGAGCCTCCATTTTCTTGTGAAATTACTTCAGGATAATGTTCAATTAAGGGCGCATCTTCTGGCTCGTATCCGCTTTGTGGCAGCCACTTTGCGAAAATATCTAATTGGAAACTCAACAAGTCTTTAATTGCTCCACGGTAATCAAAAATTGCGTATATTCCCGCGCTGAGCACATTGAGTTGATATGGCCGAGTCACCGCAGATTTTAACTCGTCGTTAATCACAATTGCGCCATCGTAACGCGCTTTATCTAGTGGCGTAAAAACGGGGTTATCATGACCAAAACCAAACTTTTGTACTTGGCTATAATCCAGTCCATGTGCACTAGCCCACGCTGCAAGCTGCTGCCAACAGGCGCTAATTCCTTGCAATTGGTAGCCTTGTGACGCGCGTAATGTACATAAGGGTAGCTGTGAAATGGAGTGTAGTTTAACCGGCTGGATAACACTGTGTCGCTCAGCTCTTAATGCGTGTATTCGGGTAAGTTGTGTCGTGTTAAGGGCCGGCTCAATGTTATTTTTTGTCACCAATTTACGTAGTTGTTCTGTTTTTCGCACACTTGAAGGAGTCACACCAAAGTGCTCTTTAAACGCTCGCGAAAAGTTTGCGCTACCAGAAAAACCAAACTGTAGCGCAATATCTGTCACATTGTACTCTTCGGCTAGCAACAACATATTGGCCGCGCGCTCCAACCTCACGCGATTAGTGTACTGGCTCAAAGATTCACCAATCACAGCTGCAAAAATGCGCTGGAAATGAAACTTAGAAAAATGGCTCAGGCTCGCCGCTTGCTGTAACGAAAGCGGCGACTCTGGATTACTATGCACCCACTCAATGACAGGTTGTAACCGCCCTAAATATATCTCTTCAGCGCTTAACTTTTGCTCAGTTGATTGATGCAAGCTGTATCTCTCCCGATTGGCTCTTAGCCTGTTGATAGTGCCGCCAACACAGTATAAATGTTAACCCTGCGGCTATAAAATCAGCCCCTACAAGTGCCATAAATACACCATTTAAGCCAAAGTAGTGCGGTGCAATAACGATTAATGGAACTAGAATAAACATCACCTTCAAGGCACTGTAAAAACAAGCGCGTTTGGCATCACCTTTTGCTTGATAAAATCCAGATGCTAAAATTACCACGCCAAATAGCGGCATCCCCCAAAGGGCTGAGCGAAAAACGCGCTCTCCTATTTCGAGAAATTCACTCGCTTCGGTAAACAGGCTCAGCCATAGCCTCGGCAATCCCATCAACCCTAGCGTCAATAGCAGTGCAAATCCTGTCATACCCAAAAAAGCAACTCGCGTACACGCTCTTACTCGCCCACTATGTCCTGCCGCTAAGTTATAGCCGACGATAGTTTGAAATGCGATCAACATTGCAATCGCGGGTAGAATTGCAAAATTAATGATACGTCCCAGCATGCCGTGGGCGACTACCCAATTTTCGTTTGCAAAAGACAACAGCTGCCAGTTAACCACCGCAGTTTGCACGCCAAGGCAAAATTGCGTGATCAAGATAGGCATCCCGATTGCGAGGATCGGTAGCCAAGCACGAGGTTTCCAACACACCTTAACCGCAAGCAAGTCAGTACGCTTTCTTTTTAGCTGAAGCGCAATAATCAATGCCCCCAATTGCGCTGCGATTGTCGCATATGCCGCACCTGCAACCCCCAAACCAAATTGCGCGATAAATAGATAATCAAGCAGTATATTGAGCACAGCCGAGACTAATAACAACAGCATCATCAACTGCGGTTTACCCTGACCACGGAACATATCAGCCACGATAGGTAATAAAACTCCGGTAATGGCACAAAGATATAACGGCTGTATGTAGCTAAGCGCATCCTTTACAAAAACCGCTTCCACTTGCAAAAGTGATAAGAGCTCAAGTGGATAAAGCCAACCAAGTACCAAGAATACCACGCTAACTATACCGCCAATTATCAGTCCATGACCGATAACCTCTGCGGCTTTACCTACTTGCTTTGCTCCGATTAATCTTGTCATTGTGGCCGCCATACCTGCAGATACCATAGCGGTTAGCGCTATCATTAACACCTGCAGCGGGTAAACCATAGCCACGGCACCAAATGCCATCTCTGACACGTAGCGACTAATAAACCAGCCGTCAACCAAGGCATATAAACCCACAACGAGTAAACCGATACAAATGGGAATACAGGTTCGAATAAACAGCACTAATATGGGCATCTCGGCGAGCTGCACGAGCCCTAATTGATTTTTATCTTTCATGTAAACTACTCCTCAGTTGCCATAATATGGCAAGGTAAAACTACTTAACCTGAGGTTACAAATTCCAAAGAAAGATAAATATTCAAATATTGCGAAGTTTTTCTAAATTTACTAGAAATGCAAAGTAACCACAGCTTGAGCCCCTTTATTGTCCGGTAAATTCGCTAAATGCAACTCCCCTTGCTGATTACGAATAAGCTCCCGGCTCAACACCAAGCCGATACCCGATCCCTTTGGTTTAGTAGAATAAAATGGTACAAAAAGGTTATCTGGATTGGCGATACCAGCGCCGTTATCTTCTAGGGTAAAGCGCCAATTTTTTGGTCTATCTATGGTTAGTGTTATGCCATCATTCCCCGCAGATTGATTTGCTTGCTCAGCATTATTGACAAGGTTGATCATAGCCTGCGTTAGCTGAGCTTCATCACAATAAACCAAGCCCTTATTAAGCGCCTTTATCTCAACACTGGGAAATAAAGCTTGCCAGCGCGATACCAGCAACTCCACCTCAATGTTTTGCATATCAACGGGTGGAAGCTGCGCTACTTGTGCGTAGTTTGCAACAAATTGCTGTAAATGAGCTGCACGACTTTCTATTACACCGAGCATAGTTTGCTGCATCTCAGGTGAAATGATATTGCCATCTTGTTGCAGGGATTGCGCCATTGAGTACACCGGAGTTAAGGCGTTTCGCACTTCATGATTGAGTACCGATAGTAGCTTTTGCCATACCTGCTTTTCATTATCTCGCAGCGCTTGCTCCACCGAGAAAAACACCAATAATTGATAGGCTCGCTGCCCCCGATATAGTTTATGAGCCGCAATGCTAAATCGAGAGATGTGCTGCGTATGCTGCCATTGTTCATCCACATACTGAAGCGCCAGAGCTTTAGCATGTGCACCATGTAACACCTGTTCTGGATACACTGTATTCATGGCATGATTGGCAAAATACACATGATGATGCGCATCAAGTACCACGATTGGCAGGGTGAGTTCGCTCATAAAATTAAATACAAAAGCTTCATTCTGACCATATTCTTGACGCTTTTGCTGTAATCGCTTGGCAGCTTCTTTGAGCTCAGCCTTGAGCAATTCAACCCGACCCTTGCGGTATTGCGCTAACTGCCATACACCAAACTCTTCATTGGTTACACCGTCCAACTGGACCGCCAAACTTTCAAGCACCTGCATTACTGATTGATAGCCGTAACTCAGTGCTAATACAGAGGGGATCATCACACCGAGCAACAAAGTGATTGCACTTAACAACGTAAGCTCAAAATAGCAGATCAACCCAAGCGCGAGCATAGCAAGTGTGATTATAGGTATCGCAAAGCCAACAAGTAACTTGTGCTCAAGTGATGCCAGCTTAGCCATCAAGCTCTGCCTTTGGGCTAATATCGTACTTTTCTAGGCGTCGATAAATTGCAGATTTACTCAAACCTAAAAATTCTCCAGCGGCCACTACATTGCCATCGAAATGGCGGATCGCTCTTGCAATCATGCGTTTTTCGGCTTCTTCCAGGCTCAAAAGTGGGAGCTCTTGCTCTAGTACACCTTCCTCAAGCTCGATATCATCCGCGGTTACCTCAGGCTGAAGTCCTAAGATCACGGCCCGTTCAATGACATGAGATAGCTCACGAATATTCCCAGGCCAACTGTAACTCAATAATTTGTCTAGCGCCGCAGCAGTTAGCGAGCGCTCCCGTCCAGTATCATTACCATGGCGTAGGGTGTGCTTTGTTAAAAAATGGGCTGCTAAGCTTGGAAGCTCTGCTAATCTCGCTCTGAGTGGTGGCACCCTTAGCACCACCGTATTTAAGCGATAGAGTAAGTCCTGACGAAACTGCCCGGTGTTAATCGCTTCTGACAAATCCGTATTAGTGGCAGAAACAATCCGCGCGTTACTGCGGCGCGTTTCAGAATCTCCCACGACTTCATATTCACCCGTTTCGAGCACGCGTAATAGCTTGCCCTGAAGTGACAACGGCAAACTGCCGATTTCATCTAAAAACAAAGTGCCATTTTCAGCCATTTCAAACCGTCCAGTGCGGTTTGCTTTTGCATCGGTAAATGCGCCTTTGCAATGGCCAAATAACTCACTTTCAAATAATTCCGTTGGAATAGCGGCCATATTCACGCTCACAAAAGCGTGCTCAGAGCGACCGCTATTATCATGAATATATTTAGCCAACTGACTTTTTCCGCAGCCATTTTCTCCCAAAATAAGTACGTTAGCATTGGTTTTTGCAACGCGCTGAGCTTGCTGAAACAACTGAGTGGTTGCGTTATTGTCTGTGTGTGGTTCATGTGATGACGATAGCGCTTTATCACTTTTGGTGTAACGTCTAACGGTGTTCAGCAGTCGCTGGTTGTGCCAAGGTTTTTCAATGAGGTCACATGCGCCCAACTGCATTGCTTGGACCGCAAGTTCAACTTTGGCCCACGCAGTAATAACAACCACAGGCACACTCATTTGCGCTTGTCTCAGCCAACTAAGAAATTGCAGCCCTTCTTTTCCTGAGGTTGTATCTCTATTGAAGTTCATATCAAGCAAAATAAGCGCAACGGGCTGCTGCGATAAAATAGCTTTAGCTTCATCAGGGTGTGCGGCTTCAAGGCTCATAAAACCATGACTTTGTAGCACTATGGTGGCTGACATTCGCACGTCAGGGTTGTCGTCGATGATTAAAACTGGCGTCATCACTTCCTACTTATATTCTGTTTGGGCTTACGCCCAAACTTTAATGTTTTAATGCTCGCATTGGTGTCGAGTTTATTAACTGTCTCATTGGGTAAATCGCCGTGGCTAACGCAAAAGCCAACATGGTAACAATCACTACAAACAACCAGCTGGATTTTGCCAACAACCAATCTGACGAAACACTTATATAAAATCCCGCAACAACCATAATGGCAGCCAACATCGCCACTAGCATCGGCGCGATGGTATCTGACAATAACAACCGATATAAGCGGTGTCGTTTGGCACCAAGTGCCATTCGCATCCCAAACTCGTAGCGTCTTTGTTGAAAGCTATAGTTAAGCACACCGTAAATGCCCACCCCAGATAACAACAAACAAAAACCACAAAGCGCAAAGCTTAGCAGTAAAGTCAGGCGCTCCAAATAGGTAATGCTCTGATATGTCTTTGTTAAGTTTAAAAAACGCCATATTCCCGCCTGACCATTCACGGCGCTGATGGCATTTTGGATCTGAGCGCGAGTAAGTGATGCTCCCGGTTCCATTTCTATCATAAATGGATAACCCAAAGGCAGCGCGGGTAGCCAAACGGTTTTACCTTGAAGTTCATGATGACGTTTAGGGTAATTGAAGTTTTTTGAAATACCTACGATTTCAGCAGGTACATCTGGGTTAAAAATAAAATACGTTTCACCAATCACATCCCCATCTGGTTTTAACGCCTGTGCCGCAGCCCAAGAAACAATAGCCTCTTCCTTTTCGCCTCGAATTGCAGCTTCGCTAAAAGTGCGCCCGGCAACGAGCTCAAGCCCAGTTAATGCAAAATAATCCGGCCCAACGTTACCTCTAACCATGCTCGGTGTCCATTCACCCGCCATATCTTGCATAGCAACCACAGGGACATCGCTTTGTAATGGACTTTCTCCATGGGCTACGCCTAACACGCCCGGAATGTTAGTCAGCGCGAGTTTGAATCTTTCAATATTGGCGTAACGCGCGGGAAATGGAGTGGGATCTGCGGGAATATGTAGCATCACGCTATACATATTGTCCAACTTTGTTCCGAGCGGTCTAAGCAAGGTATCGGCGCTTTTACACAACACTAAGGTCGCCCCAAGCACCAACACAGTGGTAAAAAACAGCTGTACCGCAACCAGTGTTTTTGTCGTCGCTATGCGTACCGCTTTTACGCTGCCTTTACCTGACGACTGCATGCTTTGCTTAAGCTGGCTAAAATCAATCATGCGTGAGGTGACAAACGCAAACAATAAAGCCAATAACAGTACGGTTAGGATAGCACTGAGCAGTACAGTGGTATCTAAGGTTAAGGTATCAATCAGCGGCAAATAACCACTGGTGAGCGATTTAACTAACCTCAGCTCCCACGCGGCGATAAATAACCCCACCAGCACAGCGCCTGACACCAATAACAGCGCTTCTAGCAAAATTCCACGAAACAACAGCTTACGCTTCGCACCGAGCATAGCTTGTAAGGTCAGTTGCTGCTGGATGGTGTGAGCTCGAGAGATAAACAAATTACTCACATTAAAAATTGCGATGAGTACCAAGCATGACACACTCAACAACACGATAATGGCAAGCTTGTCATGTCCCGCCAGTTCTACGTCACGGTACGAACGTACTATAGGTTCAATATCAAGTAACGCTTCGTCAGCCGATTTCCATTCGCTTTGGTGCAGTTGAGCATTTTGATATAGCTGCTCTGCGAGGATATCCTGACCACTATTGACTGGTAATATCGCCATTAACTTCAAGTTGTTTAGTCTGCTACTCCACGGATGATACTCGCCGCGCTGATCACCAAAAAATCGCTCATCTTCAGAAAAACTAAGCCACAGCGCCCCATTTCCTTCACTTAAAAAGTAAGGGTCAATATGCGTACGCGCAGCAACACCGACGATGGTGTACAGTCTGCCAACAATCCGCAAACTCTCCCCAAGCACATTGTCATCACCATTGAAGTATTGTTGCCAAAGTTTATAGGAAATAATGACCTCTGGATTTTTCTGGCTAATACTTTTCGTCGGCGTTAGGTATCGCCCCAGTGCTAGCGGCATTTTCACCATACTAAAATAATCCGAACTTGCAAAAGTCAGCGTAAGCTTTGGCTTGCCAGCTAGATTTTCAACCACATCGGAAAAGCTACTGATCAAAGCTCGTTTTTCAAATATGGAGGGGATCTGATACCAGTTCAGCATATTTTGAAAGCTTTGCAACCCTTCAGACGCCCTGTCTTGGTATACGTTTTTTTGTTCTACCACCACAAATCGCGATTCATTTTCAATCTCAAGCGGCTTAATAAAAAAGCCACTAAACAGACTCAATGCGACAAAAAAGCAGCTTAACGCGAGTGCCAACGTTAGTACTAGCGTGATACAAAAATTCGGTACTTGAAGCAAACTTTTGATTGCCAGCCCTAGTTGACGCCGAAGTTGCAAAAACCCCATTACACCACCTCCGCAGTACAAATATCGCGTTTTGCAACGCTTGATGAAACCTGTACACCATCTAAAAGCTGAATTTGCCGCTTGGCATAACCTGCATAGCGAATATCGTGCGTCACCATGCAAATGGTTGTGCCTTGCCTATTCAACTCTCCCAGCAAGGCCATTACCGCATCCCCATTTTTAGAATCGAGGTTTCCAGTTGGTTCATCAACTAATAAGATACTTGGCTCGCCTGCAAGCGCACGCGCAATAGCCACTCGCTGCTGCTGTCCACCAGATAGTTGGTTTGGTTTATGTTTTGCTCGGTGAGACATTTCAACTTGCTTAAGCGCGCCCATCACACGGCGCTCAATTTCGTCAGTCGCAAGCGCAGGCTCTCGATACTGAAGCGGTAAAGCCACATTATCAAATACCGTTAACCCATCCAGTAGATTAAATGACTGAAAGACAAAACCGATATGCAAATTACGCAGCTCTGCTTGCGTGTCTGCGTCTAGCGTACTGGTTTCTATATCTTGGATGCGATAGCTGCCCGACGTGATGTCATCTAATAGTCCAAGAATGCTCAATAGAGTGGATTTTCCCGATCCTGACGGGCCAGTTATCGCAACATAATCGCCCATTTCAATTTCAAGGTTAATGTTGCTAATGGCGTGAGTTTCAACATCCTCGCCAAAGAACACTTTGCTCACTTGATGTAATGCCAAAATTGTCTTGTCCATTTGTTCTTCCTTTACCGATTGAGTGATTTAATTGTTATTTTTTCTAGGTGCTGGTAGTCAGACATTTCTGACACCACCACTTGCTCACCGGATACACCGCCTTCGAGTACTTCTATGGCATTGCCGGCTAGTTTACCAAACTTGAAACTTTTTTTGATAAGCATGTTGTTTTGTTTATCTAAAACAAATAATTGACTCTGAGATTGTGGAGTTGCACGCGGTGGCTTAATAAGTGAAAGTGCGGCGGTCTTTTTTGCTGTAAAAATTTGCCCTTCAACAGTCAAAAGTGGGCGAGCATTGCTTGGCAGCTCCCCAAGCAATGCCAGCTCTATCGCAATACGCCCGTCTTGTACGATGGGCACAATGCGGCTAACCTTTGCCTCAACCTGACCAACAAAGGTGTCTACTACTGCTCGTTGACCTAAGATAATCTCGCTTGCTTCTCGCTCTGGCACCAGTAAGTCGGCTACCAAAGTTCGCTCACTGCCCACCACAGCTAGCGCCTGCCCGCGTGTAATTGCTTGACCTTGACTAACATGTACTTGCTGCAACATGCCGCTGATCCCCGCAGTGACTTGTAATTGCTCCACCGCCTGAAGCGCGACCTGATAGCTCAGCTCATATTCTTTTAATAGTTCTAGTTCAATCTCAATTCTTTGCTTGTGTAATGCACTGGTTTGGCTAAGTTGCAGCTGAGCGAGCTTTACTCGCTCGCTTAACTGAGCAACAGTTAAGCTTGAGCGCTGATGATCTAAGCTTGAAACTATGCCTTGAGTAACTAATTGGCGCTCAGCCTGTTCTCGCAATTTGGCATTTTCAAGCTCACTGCTGAGTAGGGTATTTTGTCCTTTCAATACTAGTCGCTCACTTTCTTGGCTTAGCCTTAACGCTTCAACATTGGCCTTTTGCCTAGCGAGTACTAGTCTTTCTCGGTGGAGTTGCTGAGTTAACTCAGGATTGGTTAACTGTAAAATAACGGTGTCTGGCTCTACCCTACTGCCTGGAAGATGCAGTATGGTTTCAACTTGAGCTGCAAATGCGGTCGTGATCTCTCTACTGATCTTTGAGCGTAACCTTCCATAGCCTTTAACACTAAATTCTATTGGCCCGGATTGAATAGAGGCAAACTTGAGTGTTTCTACATCTAGCTGGTGCTTGTCCGGTAAGAACAACATACCAAAGAGTATAATTAGGGTGACAGTCACAATTAATCGCCACCTAAAAGCCTTGACAGGTGGTTTTGTCAGAGTCGTTTTAATATCCATCGCTTCACTGTATTAATTTTTTATACGTAAAAGCGACATCCATGCCAAAGTTAAGCAATTGATTTATTGTGTTTTTTGATTTTTTGTTTGTGTTTCTTTCCCAACAGTGGGACTGTGGCAGAGCTTTTCTGGGAATTTTTGAAGTAAATAATGAATTGGAAGTCTAGAAAGTAACTCTTAGTTACGCTTTAACTTGGTCATAGTTAGAGGTGTATAACCGATGTAAGCTACACACCTATGATAGGTCGCGAAGTTTACAGCAAACTAGAGTGTCTTCCAGACCAAGATATTGTCCCCACGTCTAACACAACGCTGCACGACATCGCCGATATAGTGTTTTGCGCCTTCAGAGAATTGTTTATCTGCGTAGTAGCAAAACTTTGTTGAGTCGTAAGTTTTTGCTTGTTTGTTATTTACTTCAACATTATTCGCTTCAGCAGCAATTGAAAAAACAGGTGCTAATAGCAAAACTGAAAAAATATATTTTATCATTTTAATTTCCTTTTTATTCAGCCCACAAAGCCTATGGGGTGTTTCATTTACATGTTAAGACGGGTATATCAACCGCAACAGCCAAGCTCTTATTACATTTCAACCTGCTCAGAAATTACCTAAAACAACTTAAAAGCAATAAAAACTGACTAATTTTAAATCGTACCTATTTCAATTCCAATGTCAATTATTTAACACCGACCACCGAATTCTAAAACTCTATAGAAGTCTTTAAGAATGATGCTAATCATATTAACACTGGCCCTATTGAACTATATTTTATGTCTATATACGTGGAGGTATTCTTAGACTCTAATACTATAATCGCCAAATCGCTTTAAAGGTTTTGCTCGCCAAATAGAAAAATAACAGCGGCATCAATACTAACTTCAGTAGCAAAAGCGATACCACGTTTAAGAAGTCGATAAAGAGTGACTCAGCAGCGTCGAGCATATCGTTAATACCACTAGAAACGGCTTTAATTGCTCGACTTAACGTCCCCTCATTACTACCGTGTAGCTGCTCATTGAGCCTTTCTATTTGTTGTTGATGTTGATCTTTCTCTCTATTAATAAGTGCAATTTGAGTATCAATTTTAGCCTTATCACTAGCCAATCGTTGTTGCTTTTCAATCAGTGGCTTAGCCTCTTCACTTTTGGTAAATGTTAGCCACTCGGATAAACTACGGTTTGCTTGAGCCGCTTCAATATCACCTTCCAGCGCGGTAATTTCAGCATGTAGCTCGGTAGCTTCACCATGAAGACGGATCTGTTGTTTTGTCAATAACGCTATTTGTTCACTATGGCTTTGCTTTTGACCGGTGATTTGGGCCTTTATTTTTGCACTTTGCGCACTGGTCTTTGTTGCTTGAGATTGGAAGAGATCAACACTGCTCGACACAACTTCACTTTGTTTATTTATTTCTTGGTCCAGTAAGAGTTGGCTAGTGAGACCTGTCGATAGAATTACAAAGGGAACCACAAAACGGATCAATAGCATCGTGGCTAATATTTTAGTTCTAACCGTTTGCCAAAGCCCTAGATAGCAGCACACGAAATATCCAATTACCGTGACAGTAAAAGCGACACTAAACAATACATGAGTAGAAATGGTGTAGAGAATTCGTTGTATAAACAAAGAGCCAATGGCTAGTTGCATCACATCAGAAATGTATTCAGCTAAATCATTGATAGGATCGAGTAGCTGCGCAGGCTGAATGCTTGCAACACCAATCCCAACCTCGGCAGATTGCAACAAAGAAATAGCGCCATTTACTGTACGTGCTGAAGCATAGACGAGTGAAGATTGTAGCAGCGCTCCATCAATGAACTCCGTCATGGTGAGATTGAAAGCTGATGACCAACTTAATACCACCAAGATAGTAAGTAATACAAATTTACCTATTTTAGCCCAGACCATCTACATACACACCTAGAATGCTAAAGGTTTAGTATTGATGAACAAAGCTTAACTAAAACTGATCTTACTTGTGATTTTCTGGATAATTGGCTACCACAGATAATGTCCGCTTTACAAATGTATTCAGCGCCCGCTCTGGAAGAAAGGGTTGTCGCCCTTCAAGATTAAACTGTGATAATAAGCGCTTAATCTCCTCATCGTTCTTTATTTGCTCAACCGACTTACCCGCTTGATTCAAAATCTTCACCCGCTCAACCAAAGCGAATGTTTGAATTCTATGTTCTTCGAGTTCTCTTTTCGATGTAGGTTTGCCATGACCTGGCACAATCAACGTATTTTGATCGCCAATCGATAAAAGTAAGTCTACCGCTTTATTAAAACCCGTTAAGCCCCCAGCATAAAATGTTGGATGCCAGTTTGTGGTGTAAATGTCCCCGGTGAATAAAATATTGCTCGTGGGGTGATAGAGAATGTTGTCATTGGCGGTATGTGAAACGGCTTGAGTATGCTTTATCACCCCAAGCTCCTTTAACCCTTGTGGGCTGTCAATAAGTGTAAAACCCTGTTGTTGGAAAAAAGCATTACCACCAGTGTGATCCGAATGACTATGCGTATTTAGCAGGTATTTTTTCTCGGTCTGAAAGCTATTCTGTATCAAATCATTGAGCTTTGGCAAATCCGCATCTTCAGCTGTGGGGTCAATGATCACCACTCCCCTTTTCGTTGCAAAGATCCCAATGTTTGTGCCATAACTTTTATCTCTAACGACTTTTGCTGTGTCAGATTGATAAAGCACTTCAAACTCACCGCTATAAGTTGGCTGAGCAACAATTAAGCCCAATAAGATGAACCCCGTAATAGACCGCATTTCACACTCCTTTCTACATTAGACTGTTCACGTTATAGCCATTATGACTTCTTTACAAGCCTGTTGCTCCACCAGCCTACTTTCCTCTCGCTTTTATGGAGCGGCCGGGCTTTTCCTCAAGCGGTTTATCTGGCCATCGGTGTTTTGGATATCGACCACGCATTTCTTTGGCCACCTCAAAATAAGAAGTTTGCCAAAAGTTGCTTAAATCACTGGTGGTTTGGATTGGCCTTTTCGCTGGAGATAACAGCTCAAATCGCACTGCGACTTGACCATTGGCGAGCGTTGGCGACGTCAATTGACCAAACATTTCTTGTAACACCACAGAAACGGTTGGCCCTTGGTGCTCATCGTAGCGGATCGCGACTCGCTTATCGCTTGGCGTAACATAAAACTCAGGTGCTTGCGCTTCGAGTTGCTGTTGCTGCTCCCAAGTGAGTGTCGCTTGAAGCAGGTTAAAAATATCCAGTTGCTTCAGTTGTTTGATAGTGTTTACGCCCGTCAAATAGGGCAATAACCAAGTATCAAGCTGCGCTATCAAACTTGACTCAGATATCTGTGGGAAGGTATTCAATTGTTCACTTAACCATTTAGCTCGAGCGAGCCAAGCGTGACTTTTTACCGACCAATTGAGCAAACCAAGTCCTTCCGATGTGAGAATATCCTTCACACATTGGGCAAACGCTTCTTTGGGGATCTGACTCAGGTTTTGCTCTTTTAATACCAGAGCATGATATTTAACTTGTTGCCGGCCCTGAATCGCCTCTTTTTTACTATCCAGTTGATACTGCACCACCTCACTCAAATATGGCGCTAGCTGCTCAAGTAATGTGCTCTTTTCGATTGCGCAGCTTAGAAATACCAAGCCATCCTTATTTTTGCCATCCACATCACAAACAATCAAATAAGCCTGACCTTGCAGCGGATCGCCGTCACGTAATGTCACCCCCCGACCATTCGCAAGTAAGTAGCGGTTGTCCCCTAAAGGACGTTTTTGTGCAGCTCTGTCAGGAAAGGCATGGAGCAATAAAGTAGGTGCTAAGGTTTGAATATCTACAAGGGTGATTGCTTCACTCTTGAGACTAATTCCCAGTCTGTGTGCAAATGATTTGGCCAATTTTACGGCCTGCTCTGCGACAGCTCTGTGCAAGCGATATGCTTTGGCGGCACGGGTACGGTCTTGCACAAACTCTACCAATGCCAATACTCGTTCACATACATCACTTGTGTTAGCTTGTACTAAAATATCTCGCTCGCTCAATATTGCCGCCAAAAAACAAGCAAGTTGTTGCGAAATTAGCGACTCACATCGCAGTAGCATGCAGGCAAGACGAGGCGAAACCCCCAGTTGTAGTGCACGCTGCCCAGCAGTTAACACTTTATTATGCGCATCGACCAAGCCAAGCGACTGATTCAATTGACAGGCCACCGAAAAATGTTGCACCGGTGGCGATGTTAGCCAATTCGCGTCCTTGTATTGTGTCACTCCCCACGCGCTGAGCTCTAACGCTAAGTCAGAAAGGTCAGTGGTGGTTATTTCTTCTGGCTGAAAGTCACTTAAATTATTATGCTCGCTTTCGCGCCAAAGACGTAAACAATGGCCCGCTTGTAGACGACCCGCACGCCCTGCACGTTGTGTTGCTGATGCCTTTGAGATCATCACCGTATCGAGCCGCGAGAGACCGCTTCTAACGTCATAGGTTAAGCGTTTTTCAAGGCCAGAATCTATAACCATAGTGATCCCGGTTATAGTCAAACTGGTCTCAGCAATATTGGTCGAAAAAATAATACGTCTTGATGCGCTGGCGCTTTTACTGAGTACTTTCTCTTGCTCAGATAAGGGTAACCCGCCGTACAAAGGCAGAAGCTCAATATTACTTTGGTCAAGCACTTGGCACGCCTCAATGCAGCGCTGAATATCAGCCTGCCCAGGAAGAAAAACCAATACATCACCATCGCTTTGTAGAGTGAAAGCGTGACGCAGCGCACTTAATACATGCTCCGCTAAGTAACGACTCGCTTTACCGACATATTCAATTTCAACAGGATAGGTTTTACCGGGGCAAGATAACCTTGGTGCACCATCCAGATAATTCGATAAAAGCTCGGTGTCTATCGTTGCAGACATCACCAGTAATTTGAGGTCGTCGCGATACGCTTGTTGCACTTCAAACGCGAGCATTAAAGCTAGATCCGCATGAATAGAACGCTCATGGAATTCATCGAAGATAATAAGTGCAACATCACTGAGTTCGGGATCCGCTTGAAGACGGCGAGTCAATACGCCTTCGGTGACGATTTCCAAGCGGGTGTTGGATGAAACACGTTGCTCGTTTCGGATTTGATAACCGACTCGCTCACCGACCGATTCCCCCAGCTGTTTGGCCAAATAGGTCGCGATAGATTTTGCAGCAACACGACGTGGCTCAAGCATAATAATTTTTTTACCGGAAAAAATATCAGCTTGCAGTAAACGCAGCGGCACTAAGGTCGATTTACCTGCGCCGGGCTCGGCTTGTAATACCAGACGGTTATCATTGTTTAAGGTGGAAATAATCTCGGGGATGAAGGCTTCAATCGGCAGCAAAACTATAGCGCTTTATTATTCTATCTTGTTCAATATGATACACCTAAACTGGATGTCTCCAAACAGCAGAATTCGCTTAACGAGTATTACAAGCATAAATAAGATCGGATAGATTTGACCACGTTTTTAGTTTGCCTGCTTGTAAATATGAGCGTAGATTTTGCACCATGTGCTCTGCCGGACTCTGTACTTCCTCGTCTCCAGTGTGCACGCCAACCCAGGCATTACGATGAGATTCTTTCGCAAGATATAAGCCACCGTCGGCTAACTCTAACACATGTTCCCAGTTAAGCTTGTCTGGTTGTGTTGGGTCAAACGGGAATGGAGCAAAGCCAATTGAACAAGTACAGTTGATAGTTTGATCGTTCACCACAAATGGATAGCTCTCCACTTGGCGACGGATCCGTTCTGTCACTTCGTGCGCAGCCGCTCTGTCCATATCCGGCATCACCAACAAAAACTCTTCCCCACCCCAGCGCACTAATATATCTGACTCTCGTGTGCATTGTTTGAGGATTTCAGCAAAGTCTTGCAACACGATATCTCCTGCGGCATGGCCAAAACTATCATTGATATTTTTAAAGTGGTCGATATCAATAATCACAAAAATTAGATCGGCATTCTGTTGTGTTTGCGGAATTTGCCACTTTTGCCTGTACACTTCAATGGTGCCATCGATCACGCTAAAAAAATGATGCCGATTACTCAGACCGGTCAAGCTATCGGTGAAACTAAGGGTTTGTAACCGCTTATTTCGCTCTGCGAGTTCCTCAGTACGCTGCGCAACCTGACTTTCTAACAGCTTGGTGTAAAGGCGATTTTGCCAACGCCAATAAAAGACCAGCGCTAAGGTAAATACAAGCAGGACTATCAATAACCAACGCTGCTGGCTTAATCTTGCATTTTCTATCTGTTGCTGATGCGCCATAATCTGCTTTGCCTGCTGGGCATTGTCTCGCTCAAGCTCATTAAGTGCCTGCTTTTGTTGGGCAAGAGAATATTGCGCTTCTAGCTTAAGTAGTTTGTTATTACGCTTTTGCAAATTCAGTGACTGCTCGGTAACGGCATAGCGTTTTAAATAACGATGCGCTTGCTGATAGTCTCCAAGCTGAGCATAGGCTGAGGCCAGTATCCACTGCAACTGAGATTGAAAAAGTAAAAAACGTGTGCCGAGTGTATCTCTCAGCCCAGCCTGAGCTAAATCAATTGAAGTTGCAAAATCGCCACTTTGTAAAGCCACTCTGGCACGCTGCACTGCCGACATAATCCGCATTCTTTGGTTTTGAACCAAATAACCCGCATTGTCTAATTCATCTAGAATTTGCTTGGCTGGTAAATATTCCCCGAGCTGTAAATGAGCCCAAGAACGCGTCAGCTTTAACTGCGCAAGCGTCTCCTGCCGAATGCCTGAAATCTCTGGTACGAAAGAAGACTTAAGCGCTAAACGATAAGCGCCCTTATCCATATTCAAGCGCGACTGCCATAAACTGATATCGGCTTTTACCTGGGCATTATCATCAATTTGCTCAGCCAGCAATGAGGCTTTATCTAAATAGCGCTGCGCTAACTCATAGCTCTCTAAGTCAATATCAAGGTGAGCGATGGCGAGATAGGTGTTTGCCTTTAAAAATGTATTATTATCGGCTTCGGCCAACTGCAACGCTTGTTGGTGCAAGTCCAAACCATCCTCAAACTCACCAAAGTGTTGAACTATACTACCCTCTAACAGTAATGCTTTGATTTGCAACGGCTTATTACCTTGCGCACGCGCTTGCTCTCGAAGAGCTCTGATGTCCGGTAATAAAGACAAGTCATAATCTTGTTCAGCCGACATTTGTAGCGCATTTAAGTTGCGCTGTATTTGTTCCGATGATTCGTAAGCAAAACCACAAAATGTAATTAGCGCACTTACCAATATGCAAAGCGATACCACAGCTGGCTGCATTAGTCCCCCCCCACCAGCATTTCAGCGTTAGCCACCTGCCAATTCGCCACTTTTTTGTTGATAAAACCAGATTCTGTCAATGCCCGTTTGATCACGCCTCGTCGTTTAAGTATTTTTAACCCACGATTGAGTGCCGCAAATATTTGCACGCCTTCAGGATGATTTTTACTGACGACAAAATGCCGAGAGTCTGGCAAGACAACCTTAATATTTTCGATTGGGACATATTCTTTACCTTCAAAATTTAAAGTTAAAGAATCACTCACGCTAAAATTAATCAACATAGTGTCGACGACATCACTTTCTACCATTGCCAACATAGTTTCCCACGGGCCAATAAAGCTCACCATGTGTAAATCTGTATTCATCAAGGCACGCCAATCCACTTCCCATTGCGGGTTAGATACCACATTCAGCTGCCGAAGCTGTGAAAGCGGCGTTTGCTGCAGTGCGACATTACGCTTGGTGACGTAAAGCCCAGCTTCGTAATCTCCTACTTCAACAAGCGGATCTGAGATAAATAATGAGCCGCGATAGTCCACGATATTTTCATGCCAAACACTGCGAGCAAGGATTAAACTTTCCCCAGCGATCAGATCGGAAAACTCTAAAATATTCACCGAAGGTTTTGGATTAAATACAACTTTGCGCGTCTCACCACCAAGAAACAAGGCCTGCTGTAGTAACACCATTTCGATGATTTCAATATGCGAACCTTTGGTGGTTGGAAAAAAAGAATCAACGTCTAAAACGTCACGACCAGCAAGAAAGTGCTCATAACGCTGACTGAAATTTTCGCTACTGATAATGTCAACAACCAGCTGATTGCTCCCCCAACAGAGATTGGAAATAAAAAGGAGTGAAAACAGCCACTTCATCTTCATTGTTGAGTAAAGCCTTATTATTAACAGTTATTCAACTCAGTATACTTGAATTTAGCGTGCTCTGTTAACTACTAAACAACATATTCTAATGAATTTGGATTTGAAATTTATCAGCTCGCCAATAAACGTTAAAACTCACAAAGTGAAAGCAATGAAAAGCCCAGCTTAACTTAGGGCCTGTTTATCTTTCAAGTTTGTTTTTGCAGCAGTTTGATTGGTATTTATACAAGGCAGAGCCTGCGTAGCATAGTTGCTCTATGTGAGTCAGGCGATAACAAAGTAGAAATGCCAATCAAGCGCTGCCCTTTGGGTTCACCTGAGTACGCTTTGTTCATTGTTGCTCAACTTTTGCCTAGATTACTAGGCGGCAAGTCGAGCGTCGCGACCAAAACATACTCAGAAGAACAAAAATCAAACAGCAAAGGTCAACAGGCCCTAGTCTTGAATTAAGTTAAGCTAGGCTTCAATTCAGCTATTATGCCGTTTCATATCCTAAGTTAGGACCAAGCCAACGCTCCGCTTCTTCTAGCGACATCGCTTGACGCGCAGCATAGTCTTCTACTTGATCTCTTTGAATACTGGCAACGGCAAAGTACTTAGAATCTGGATGTGAGAAATACCAACCCGACACCGCTGCTCCCGGCCACATGGCGTATGAGCTAGTCAGCTTCATACCGATACGGTTTTCGACATCTAACAACTGCCAAATTTTTTGTTTCTCGGTGTGTTCAGGGCACGCTGGATACCCTGGCGCAGGACGGATCCCTTGATAGTTTTCACGGATAAGTTCTTCGTTACTTAGCGCTTCATCCGCTGCAAATCCCCAGTACACTTTACGCACTTGCTCATGTAAATATTCAGCAAATGCCTCGGCTAAGCGATCTGCGACCGCTTTAATCATGATCTTGTTGTAGTCATCTTGCTTGGCATCAAATGCATCTGCTAAGTCATCTTCTTCAAGACCACCAGTGACGGCAAATGCACCGAAATAATCAGGTGTGCCTTTAGGTGCAATATAATCCGACAAACAATAGTTAGGGAAATCGGTTTTTTCGGTTTGCTGACGCAGCTGACATGACGTAACCAAGACTTCGCTGCGCGACTCATCGGTATAAATTTCAATATCATCACCCACGCGGTTAGCAGGGAACAATCCAATCACACCCAGTGGCTGTAAAGTGCCCGCTTGTTCTAACTGATCTAACATGGCATTGGCATCATGAAACAGTTTTTGCGCCTCTTCACCAACCACTTCGTCTCGTAGAATACGTGGATATTTACCGGCCAATGACCAGGTCATAAAAAATGGCGTCCAGTCAATATAATCACGTAGCGTTTTAATGCTCACGTCTTTAAACTCGGTGATCCCCAACTTATTTGGCACCGGTGGCGTGTAGCTTTGCCAATCAAGTTTTACCGCATTATCGCGCGCACGCGCCAAAGTAACCGGTTTTGAACGTGGCTTTTTGCGCGCCTGCTGCTCCCGTACTTTGACGTATTCGTCCGCTGTTTTTGCTAAAAACTCTGGCTTTTGGGTTTTACTTAGCAGGCTAGATACCACACCAACCGCACGACTGGCGTTATTGACGTAGATCACACCTTTATCGTACTGAGGTTCAATTTTAACCGCCGTATGCGCTTTCGATGTGGTTGCACCACCAATGAGTAGAGGAATATCAAAGCCGCGACGCGTCATTTCTTTCGCAACATGCACCATTTCATCAAGGGATGGCGTAATAAGGCCAGACAGACCAATGACATCAGCGTTTTCGTCAATGGCCGTTTGCAGAATTTTCTCTGCTGGCACCATCACACCCAAGTCCACGACTTCGTAGTTGTTACATTGCAGTACCACGCCCACAATGTTTTTGCCAATGTCGTGTACATCGCCCTTAACCGTGGCCATGATCACTTTACCGTTACTAGAGCCTTCTTCTTTTTCGGCCTCAATGTAAGGGTCAAGATAGGCAACCGCGCGCTTCATCACTCGAGCAGATTTCACCACTTGAGGCAGGAACATTTTGCCCGCGCCAAACAAGTCGCCAACCACGTTCATGCCATCCATCAGTGGCCCTTCAATCACTTGAATTGGCTTATCAAACTGTTGGCGACAGGCCTCGGTATCCTCGTCGATAAACTCGGTGATCCCTTTAACTAAGGCGTGCTCCAAGCGTTTTTCAACTGGCCAAGAACGCCACTCTAAATCTTCCTGTTTTTCGGCTTGCGCCATGCCCGAGTATTTAGGCGCGATCTCAACCAATCGTTCGCCAGCACCGGCGTCGGTATTGAGGATCACATCCTCAACGGCATCACGGAGCTCTTTTGGAATATCGTCATACACGGCTAACTGACCGGCATTGACGATCCCCATATCCATGCCTGCTTTAATCGCATGGTAAAGAAACACAGAGTGGATCGCTTCACGCACCGGGTTGTTACCACGGAATGAGAAGGATACGTTAGATACACCCCCTGACACTTTACAGTGTGGCAGGTTTTGCTTAATTCTGCGCGTGCCCTCGATAAATTCTACGGCGTAGTTATCGTGTTCTTCGATACCCGTAGCGACCGCGAAAATATTAGGGTCAAAAATAATGTCTTCAGGTGGAAACCCAAGCTCGTCAACCAAGATTTTGTAAGAGCGCTGACAGATCTCAAACTTTCGTTCTGCGGTTTCCGCTTGACCAACTTCATCAAATGCCATCACCACCACAGCAGCACCAAAGCGCTTGATGATTTTGGCTTGGTGGATAAATGGTGCCTCACCCTCTTTTAAGGAGATTGAGTTTACAATGGCTTTACCTTGAATACATTTCAGACCCGCTTCAATGACTTCCCATTTAGACGAGTCGACCATGATGGGGACTTTAGAAATATCCGGCTCTGACGCTATCAGATTAAGAAACTTCACCATCGCAGCTTTTGAGTCCAACATGGCTTCATCCATGTTGATATCGATCACTTGCGCGCCGCTTTCAACCTGCTCTCTGGCAACATCCAGCGCGGTTTCGTAATCTTCTTCTAAAATTAAGCGCTTAAATTTTGCCGATCCCGTTACATTGGTACGTTCACCGACATTGGTAAATACTGCTGTTTGTGTCATGGTGAATTCCTAATTTAAGTTACAGGCTTCAAGACCTGCCAAACGCATCCGCACTTCGATGTTAGGCAAGCTACGCGGCTGGGTTTGCTCAAGGCCTCTCGCGAAGGCGCGAATATGTTCGGGCGTGGTGCCACAGCAGCCGCCAACAATATTGATAAATCCTTCATTGCCCCAATCGATAATCTCTTTTGCCATGTCATCGGCTTCTAGGTCGTATTCACCAAACTCGTTAGGAAGCCCTGCGTTTGGATGTACAGAGGTAAAGGTCTCACAAACCCGTGACAGCTCTTCTACATACTGTCTTAATAAATCTGGGCCTAGCGCGCAGTTGAGGCCAATAGAGATTGGCTTAATATGACGAATGGAGTTATAAAACGCCTCGGTGGTTTGCCCTGAAAGCGTGCGACCGGAAGCGTCGGTAATTGTGCCCGAGATCATAACAGGCAGAGTGACGCCCGCTTGCTCGAACGCTTCTTCTACACCGTAAGACGCGGCTTTGGCGTTGAGCGTATCAAAAATCGTTTCAATCAAAATAAGGTGCGCACCGCCTTCAATAAGGGCAAGCGTTGATTCGACATAGGCTGCAACCAACTTGTCAAAAGTGATATTGCGAAAACCAGGGTCGTTTACATCTGGAGAAATCGAACAGGTTTTTGACGTTGGGCCAAGTACACCTGCCACATAGCGAGGCTTGCTGGGATCTTTGGCGGTAAATTCATCACATACCGCACGTGCAAGCTTCGCCGATTCAAGATTAATCTCGCGACTTAGGCTTGCCATGTCATAATCTTCCATCGAGATGGTGGTGGCGTTAAAAGTATTGGTTTCAATGATATCTGCGCCAGCAGCTAGATAATCACGATGGATCTGTTTGATTATCTCAGGCTGCGTCAAACTTAGCAGATCGTTGTTGCCTTTGATAAGGACATGCCAATCTTTAAAGCGCTCACCACCATAGTCTTGTTCTTCTAATTTGTGCTTTTGGATCATGGTTCCCATTGCACCATCTAAGATCAGAATACGTTGCTGCATTGCTTGCTTAAGCTGCTCTGCTATTTGCTCACCGTTTACGGCTACATTATTCGGCATAATTGTTAGTCCTTACATCTTGGCTAACTAAGTTAATATCATAAGGTGTGGTTTGGTAAACATAGTAGTTTAACCAATTTGAGAATAACAAGAATGCATGGCTTTGCCATGTCTTAGATGGACGTTTGCTGGTGTCATTCTCAGGAAAATAGTTCTCAGGCTGCGGTGCGTTGGCCATTTTTTCACAGTCACGATGGTATTCTTTTTGTAGCGTATCGGCGTCGTATTCAGGGTGACCGGTAATATAGACTTGGCTGCCTGAGTGATTTTTAATTAAGTAAGCGCCCACTTTTTCAGAGCCTGCTAATACCACTAGGTCTTTACACGCATTAATTTTATCGATGTCGATGTGGCCGTAGCGTGAGTGTGGCACCAAAAACTCATCATCAAAACCACGAGTGAGCGCCCCGTGGTCAAAGTAACAGTGGTGTTTGAATACGCCGCAAAGTTTGTCATTTTTGAGCGCTCGCTTTAACCCATAATGGTGATACAAGCCAGCATGTGCGGCCCAACAGGAAAACAGGGTTGAAGTAACATGGTGCTCAGCCCAATCAAAAAATGCTTGCAATTCCTGCCAATACACCACATCGTCATATTCAAGATGCGCCAGCGGCGCGCCAGTGACGATCAAAGCATCATAGTTTTGATCTTTCACATCCGAAAAATAGCGATAAAACATATCTAGATGTTGTTCTGAGTTTTCAGAGCTGCGGTGGGTGTCTAGTCGCAACAAATCAACATTCACCTGCAAAGGGGTATTTGCCAGTAATCGGATAAATTGCACCTCAGTCTCCACCTTATTCGGCATCAAGTTTAATATCGCGAGCCGCATTGGGCGGATCTCTTGAGTTGATGCACGACTTTGTGGCATCACGAACACATTTTCATGACGCAATTGGGCAATGGCTGGGAGTTCGTCGGTGACGGTGATTGGCATGCGCTGCTCCAGACTAATCGAATGGCATTATTATGGACAAAAACTAGAAAATTTCAACCTCTAGATGTATGGACGTCTAAACATTAGTGGTAATAATTTGATTCCTTACCTCTCACTGATTATTTCAATTTATGTATACTTGCCACCATATTAATAAACACAAGAAACTTGAGATTTATGATTGGTATTGGCGAAGCAGCAGCGATTGCAGCGGCTGGGGTATGGGCTGGCTCAACCATACTGTACAAACGATTTAGCCATCACCTTAGTCCATTTGAGTTGAACGTCAGCAAAGGCGTCATCGCTTCAGCTTTGATGATCTTGTGTTTGCTCATCGCAGGTGATGCAATGTACCCGACCTTACCCTCGAGCTGGGGCTGGCTGATAGCAAGTGGGGTACTGGGCATAGCGATTGGTGACAGTGCCTACTTTGCCGCACTTAGAAATATAGGTCCTGCTCGCACTTTGGTTATTGAAAGTCTTGCACCTGCCATCGCGGGGATCTTAAACATTGTGCTCCTTGGTGTTTATCTCAGCGCATCCGCTTGGCTCGGCATTGCAGTGACAACCGTTGGCGTGATGCTGGCGATTAAGCCAAGTAGAAGCCAGCCAGTATTAGACAAAAAACATTATCTCTTGGGAGTCTGCTTTGCACTCACGGCTGCCATTTGCCAAGCTGCGGGTATGGTGCTTTCCAAAGGTGCGCTAAATAACGAAAGTATTAGTAGTTTGTGGGCGGCACTTATCCGCTTGGGATCCGGCACCCTATTTGTGGCCTTTATTGTTGTTTATTTGAAATCACAAAGCCTGTTTAAAGCACTCACACTTAAACAAATCGACGGTAAAAACTGGTTATTCATTGCAGTGTTTTTTGGCACCTTTATTGGACTGTGGCTACAGTTGATTTCCGTTAATCATACCGATCCCGCTATCGCACAAACCATCTTTGCAACGGCACCGCTCATGGTGATGACGATTGGACTACTGCGCAGAGAAGCGATTACTAAATCTATGATGTTTGGAGGCCTAATTGCTTTGGCTGGGGTATTTTTATTGCTAAAAGGATAGCCAATATCACACTTAATATGTGTGCATATTGGCCTCTATCTAATGAGTTGTATGCAACCGCCTGACCGTATCAAGTGCAATCTGGTCATACTGATAAATTTAAACATTTGGTGCTAACCAGTTGTGAAATCTCAAAAAGTAGTCTACCTAAGATTTATTAAAGGCAGACACGACTTTTTGTTATCACTATATTAATATGTAAAAACAATGTATCTAGACTAATATTTATGCCTTTGCTTGCTTTGTTTTTCGCATTACTGCTCGTTGTGTTACCGGCGCATGGTTCAGAATGCCCAAGTGCTAATAATGCTAACCTCACAAGCCAAATTTTGTCTTGTAAGCAACATCTTGAAACGCTTGAACCCAACGGTGCTCAAGCTTTTGATGCACATCTTGAGCTTGTGAGCTTGTATCGTCGAGCGGGTGACATAAAGCTCAGCAATCAAATACTGGATGAGTTGATGGCATGGAAGTTAACCACACTTCAGCGCTTTCAGGTGTTAAGACAAAGTGGTATTAATCGTTACCGCCAGCGCAATTATATTCAAGCGCTGGAGAGCTTCCACGAAGCGCAAACGCTTGCGGCTAAGTTGCAACAAAACGAACTCCTGGGTAAATCGGCAAACGATTTAGCTAATGCTTATCAGGCACTCGGAGATCTAGATACCGCCCTTACTTTATTTTTAGAAAGCTACCAAATAGCGAAAGCAACAAATGACCTGCAGAGACAAGCGATCACACTTAATAATTTAGGGAATGTGTCGAGGGATATTAATCAGTTGGATGATGCCATTCTCTCATTTCGTCAAGCCCATGCGCTCCACCAACAAGCCGGCGACCAGGTCAAAGCGAACCACACCTTGCTAAGCATAGCGGAAGTCTTCTACAAAAAGCGCGACTACAACAAAGCAACTGAAATCATTGAAGATTTACTTCAACCTTTGACACAAAGTGGCGCCTATACCCAATTGTCTCGAGCCTATTTATTATTGGCCGAAATTGCCATTGCTCAAAATCATATCGCTCAGGCACAACAGCAACTTGCTTCATTTAAACGTACTCGGCAACTAATTCAACACGGTAAAGTGGATCAGCGAGCACTGCTTATTGAAGCCAAACTCAAGCAGCTTGAGGGCGATAACCTAACTGCACAAACGTTACTTAAACAGGGACTTGAAGCACATAATCAGCAAAATAGTCAGCTTACCGAATTATTTTACATTGCCTTATTGCAGTCCCAGCTACAAACACACGCTTATAAAGAAGCAGTAGAGACCGCACAGCGTTATAATGACATGCTTAAAAGTAGTCGTGTACAGAGTGAAAACCTTTATCAATTTCGCCTTCAAAGC
The DNA here is from genome assembly GCF_002850255.1 of Pseudoalteromonas sp. NC201. Classification (NCBI taxonomy): domain Bacteria; kingdom Pseudomonadati; phylum Pseudomonadota; class Gammaproteobacteria; order Alteromonadales; family Pseudoalteromonadaceae; genus Pseudoalteromonas; species Pseudoalteromonas sp. NC201. The sequence continues at coordinate 1,274,897 of NZ_CP022522.1, read as the reverse complement.
GCTAACGTCTTGACCGCGCCTAAGCGCCAAACAGAGACAAGCATGTTGTCTCATGTACTCGTCGGGTTTATCACATTTTTAGCAGGTGTTTTGGTTACTTACTGCTTTATTCGCAATACCGCCCGCGCCGATACTCATGGCGTGCACAGTAAACATACGAGCATTGATGAACAGGCCGCTAGACAATTAATGGTTGAGGTAATGACACTCACTTTGACGCTTTGGGAGCAAAGTAGTGGCAAAACTCGTGTCGAATTAGCGGAAGAAAGCAAAGTGTGGAAAGTGAATATCGATGATGGTCGCTTACGAGTGCGCACTCTTGAACGCTATCTTAATATCAAAACGCTGCCCAAAAAGCCGCGTATTCGAAATATTGTTACCACGGCACAATATGTACTCACTCAATGCCAAGACGCTAATTTCGATACTGCGCCCCTTTCTCAAAAAGTTGCACAACTGGAGCAAATCATAGCGTGCTCCAACGCTACTTGATATCTACAACAAAGGGGCTTTTGCCCCTTCTCTAGTTATCCGTCGCGGTCTCACATAAATAGCATGCTAAAGTCACGCCCATACCGGCATCATACTCTTGGTGATGACGGTCTCCTTTGAATTCAAAAGGTCCTTCAAAGCGTGGATACACTGTCATATCAGGTTTTAGGCTATTACTAAAGCCTTTCATATTATGATGTAGAGATTGACACATTTTATTACCCATATCATAAGCAAGTCGCCAATCATCAAACTGGCCACAATCTAGTTGTGGTGTAATACGACCAGGAATACTCTGCTTAGGACTGGTACAAACGTTACTTCCTTCACTATGTAAATATTTAAAGGTGCCAGCAGTTAATGTCATTTTACCTAGCAAAATCGTTTGCCGCTTTGGACATTTCGCCCCATCAGCAACTTCGAGCTGCGCTATCATTTCTGGGCTATGGGCTTGTACAAAGCTCGCAATCAAAGTTGCTCCCAATACTACTATTACTCGTCTCATAACTGTCTCCTTATTGGTTATGACACCGTTACTCGATTGCGAATGTACTCACGCTGAGACTCCAATAACGGCGATAGCAAAATCCTGCCTCAAGCGAATATTGATTGCAGCAAAAGTTACGGGGCAATTGGGTAAATTCGGGTAAAAATATAAGCAGACCTTTGATATTTAAGTTTTTATTTATCACAGCTTGATATCAAAACTTACCTAACCCAATGCGTCCGTTTAATATCAAAGGTTTTACCCAAGTTGACCCTAACTGGCCCTACAACCTCCTATTCAATCGCTGAAAAAGTTTCCAACATCACAAGGCAAGTTAACAATGCATGAGGCATGTTGACTCAGCACAACGATGAAGGAATAGAAAAATGAAACAGAGAAATTTCACCCCAAAGTTAGTCAGCCTAGTTACCAGCACGTTGTTACTGGGTAGTATTTCACTACAAGCCGCAGAAGAATATGGAGAAATGGCCCCCTCTCAAGTAAGCCCAGAAGTGTGGCAAGCCATTTCAAACTGGTCTCAAGACCGTGTTTCCTTGCTTGAATATATCTCCGACAACGACGAAGAATATGAATTAGACCGCTATGTCGATAGCTTGATCCGCGACTATCGAGATGGAGAGATGCTAAGCCAAGCAAAAGCTTTAGATCAAAACGTGTTATCAGCATGGGAAAATGCTTTTACCGAGCAAACGCCTGAAGATAACTTTTTCTTTACTCGATATCTTATTCAATTTAAACCGACGGTATTCGAAAAATGGACACAACAGCAAAAAGTGCCAACGCTCAGCCAACATTTAGAGCGAAATGCATCGCAGCTTTACAGCACTTGGCACAAGGAGTACGCAGCTCCTAAACGTAAAGGGCTCTCGGTACTTGAATACGATAGGACGCTACCGTCAGATACTCTTGCCGAATTAAAAGAATTGCTGACTAAAAAACCCATCTTCGGGCCTAAGTCACAATGCTCATGTCAGATGGTGACCCCTTCAACCAGCACAGGCCAAGTAGTCACTAACTACCCATCAACCCAAACGCCTTGGAGCACATCCACCAGCGATGGTAGTGGTTTTTCTAAGCACCATGCTTATGTCAATACCTCAGCCTACGGCGCCTTTCACTCAGCTAAGGGGAAACGTTGGTCAAAAAATAAAGCGCTCAGTTTCGATAACACCTCAGCCCATAACTCGACAGAGTTCCACGTCAAAATGTTGTGTGCAGACACCGGGGGATTTGCATGTAATCAAAGCAATGCCTGTTCGGGAAATTTAGAAGTCAGAGGCACTTATTCAGCTCGCTACCATGTAACCGGGCAAGCTAAAAAAATCTGGTCAAAAGGTACCAATTCACATGCAACTGACGGCGCAAAATTTGCGGTCGATTTGCCAGGAGCTGCACCTGAAGTCATCTTGTTCAATAAAGCCGGTGGCGCAGCCATGGGATACAACACCACATGGAATTTAAACTCCACCATTGGAGTCGTCAAAGCGGCACTTGGCATTACTTCAGCCATCGTCAATGGCAACCCTGGCAGCTTGCTGGACGGTCAATTGGCCGATGCGCTTATCACCAACTTGGCAGGCATGATCACGCGTTCGGGTAATCAAGCCAGTGTTACCACCACAATGCGCGCGCGCTTTGATTCGTCCGACGTCAGCCCTTTCTTGTTGCAACCCAATGAGGTGTATCACTTTACCCTTGATTCGAAAGGTCGGGTGCAAGCCAGAGGCTACGGTGGTTATTCGGACAGTCATTACGAATATGGTAGCTCAGGCGCGGTGATGTATGCAGCAAATCACTTTACCTGCGGCAGCAATGTCAATGCCCCAGCACCAACAGGGTTATGGTTCTATTCGTCACAATCCGGTCCAGATAGCGACGCGTCGTTACGTAGTGACGTTGAAAACTGGCTCTCTGTGCAGCTCAACAAACCCGTTAATGCAGGCCAACGCCAAGGCATCATTCACTAGGCTTTGCTAAGGGTGGCCATGCGCTGCCCTACTCCAATAAGGAAAGATTATGAATAAGTTCATCGCCACCACGCTTACCTGCTGGGCTTTGTCTTTGAGTGTTAACGCCTCAGCAGAGTCAGAGCACTACGATACATCAACCCTACCGCTATTATTTCACGCAGGACAACAAGGTTATCAAGCCCTTTCACCTTGGTATTCTTTTCAGTATCAGAACCAAAGGATCACCTTACAAACATGCGCAGAAGATGCCTGCAAACAAACGTTGCAATTTCCCCAATTAGAGCAAACCGCACCATTCAATAGCGAGACGTATGAGCCCAGCTATCAAGGTGAAGCTGGAAACATGAAAAAGTTAGAGAGTTACTCTCAACTCCAGCTCGGTTATCTAAAAGAAAACAGACTCTATGCCAGCGGCAATCAACGGCGCTTACTGCTCACGTTACAACTCGCGTCGGGTAAAGCTGAGTTACCCTTTGTATTTAATGATAACTATGACGAATCTCTGGCAAAAGATAAGTCATCCCTTACTCGAAGTTTCTCCTCCTGCGCCAAAGCCTGTAATACCACTTGGCAAGCATTTAGCGTGGATAAATCTGGTCAATATAGTCCGGCTATTTTTGTTCGAGATGAAACCGGAAATTGGCTTATTCAAAGTACTCGCGACGCAATTCGCATTGAACTTACCACCTTAATCGGACAATATCAGCCACCGGCGCTGCGTCATCACCACAATGACACCACACAGTCTAGCTATTCGTTGAATGACGATAGTTTAATTGTTACTCGCCAAGCTGATAGCGTATCTCGTCACATACTTAATCAAACTCAGGTTGTGGGTCTAAGTGATAAGCACTGGTTGCTGCTTCAAAATACCGACCTCACCCTCACGGATAACAACTCAAATATACAAGCCAAGCGTCCAATCGCGCAACTTGAGCTATCACGCTTACTGGCAAGCTATCTTGATAATGATCGCTTATATTTATTAGGGTTATCACCAAGAGACGCTGTGATTAAACCATCGCAGCAAACGATTATGACGCAGTATCCAAAGCTTCATGAAGACGCCCTCGTTGCCACCTCTCTACTAGAACTAGATTTAGGGCTACAGGTTATTTCGGCCACAACGGTATTTATTCCTGACACCGAGTTTGCTGATATTCGCATTACTCGCAATGCGTGGGGAATATTGGTTAGCTCCGGCGAAGTTTCGGCACGTTCAACAACACATACATATGAAAGCAACCAATCGGCATCAGCAATGTCTGGCTGCCCGATGATAGCCAACGGCTATGGTTATGGCCTGCTATGCTGGAAGGCGTTAAATAACCCAACACTCACCTATACTCCCAATGCCGCAAGCACAATGATCCCAACGACGGTGGTTGACAACACAACGCCAAATCTAATGAATCAATTAGAAAACAATCAATATGGGATTATTTTTAAAAATGGGGCAACGCCAACCGATCCGGGTGGAGTGTGGACTCATCCAGATAATGTTGCCACCAGTAAGGAAGATTTAGGATTGGCTGTGGCCATGTACCATTATCGCTGGGGTTCACCTGTCGCGGCAAATATCGTCTACCCATCAGGAAGCCCCGCACATCCTGTGATGTTTAGAAAGGTGGAATATCAAGCAGCGAATAGCAGTAATTTGCCACATAATGTTTGTAATCATTTTGCTGCCAGCTCAGGTTACCCTGAGTATCAGGCGGCTGATGCTTGTATGACACAGCCAGGTTTTGGCCTATTTAGCCTCGAAGACCTTACCTTCGACCGTTGGCAAGGAGGGAATTATTATCCGAACCAAACAGTCAGTGGGCAGGATAATTCTTGGTTTCCTTGGTATACCAACTTTGTTGGCGATCCACCGGTAACAGAAACCTTTGAACAGGCCTCGAGTGCTGAAATGCTTGCACGATTGCAATTTAACCTAGCGCAGTTTGGTAAAATCAACCAAGACACCTATGTTAACGGCACACGCTTTAGCCAAGACACAGTCACCGGCTTCTACCGCTGTAGCCACCAATAACCAGCAGAAGCAAGATATTCGTATTCGAAACTCGCAAATTGTTAACAATGCATTAAACTTCATTCAACTGTTCAAAAAGGAATGAAGTCATGCGCATCATCATCGCTATTGCGACGCTCAATTTAATTGCTTGTAGCAGCACGTTTGCAGTCCAACAAGCGAATACCAAAGTATTAGGCGCTTACTCAATGTTCGCGCCTTCCACTACAGAAGCCCCAAATATCTACGCGCGCGTCGTTGTTGACGGCGTGCTCAGCGACGCCAACCAATGCCCAAGCTTGCTCTTTGGTAAAAAATCTATGCCGATGCAGTTGCGAGCAATGCGTCCGAACCAAACACATTTTCCAGTCTCTGTATGCGAAGCGAAAATCTCCCCAAACACGGCTTATACCGTCAGTGATAGTCAATTCTCGTTAGCGCCCGTGACATTCGATCCGAATAAAATTGCGGTTTTTGGCGACACTGGCTGTAAGTCATCAGTTTGCGAAAACAACACTGCTGCCGAGCCGTTTAAAACCCTCGCAGAGCAAGGGGCAAAGCAACAACCACAATTGTTGCTCCATATGGGGGATTTCAACTATCGAGGTACCGGAGGTGCGATTTCCGGTGATACCTATGCTTATGACGCAGGCGATGGTGGATATGGTGGTACTAGCTGCGGTCTCAACGATACCTACTACAGTCAAAACGCGATAAATAGCCCAAGACCAGATACATGGAGCAACTGGCAAGCCGACTTTTTTGCCGCAACAACGGATCTTTCAGCAACCGCACCATGGATTTTTGCACGAGGCAATCATGAACTTTGTAGCCGCGCAGGAATTGGCTGGTTTTACTTTTTTGGCCCGGGAGCCAATCTTCCTGATGCCGTTGAGCAACAGCAATGTCCATCTCAAGGGGATTATAATCAACCGCCGCAATCTGCAAGTGCCCATATCATTGTGCAAAACTCCTATACCATCAACTTAAAACCGCTCAGTGTTTGGGTAATGGATAGCGCCAATGCCTGTGATGCCAGTGCAGACAATGGCCTAACAAAAGTCTACCAACAGCAATATCAACGACTTAATGTCAGAAGCGAACTACTCAAAGCCAAACCCATGTGGATTATGAGCCACAGACCCATCTGGGGCGTTGAAGACCCGACAACCAAAGACACGCTAAACGTGATGTTGCAAACCGCGCTGAAGAACACCAGACAAGGTAAGTTGCCTGAACACGTCACTTTATCACTCGCTGGACATATGCATATTTATCAGTCTTCCACCTTTGCTGCCAGTACCGCACGTCCTGCGCAAATCGTTGTCGGCAATAGCGGCGTCAGCCTCAGTGATACCAATGCCTTTAGCGAATTTGATTATGCACTTGATAGCCAAAACGCAATCGTTAACGAACAAGGTAAGTTCGGCTTTTTATCCATTAAGCTTGGCAAAGATGGCGCGTGGCAAGGAGAGTTTTTGGATGAAAGTGGTGCCGCTTTTCTAACCTGCAGCAGCGAAACTATAGATAAACAAGCGGTATGTCGCGCGAAGTAAGCGCGACTTTATACATCCTAATCACTGACAACTTGAGTTACTCGCCTGGTACCGCCCTGTTTTTGATACCAAGCGAGTAGCACCACGGTAGCAGCAGCGACCACTGCAACCCCAAATCCAAGATCCACGGTAAAGTGTTCAACGACCCACCCGGTCAACGCAGCCCCACCTGCAATCCCCACACCGAGCCCGGTAATTAGCCAAGTTAAGGCTTCAGTGAGTAAGCGTTTTGGTACGCTTTGCTCAACCAGACCCATGGCAATGATCATGGTTGGAGCAAACGCGAGTCCCGAAATAAACATCACTACCGCCAAGCCATAAACGTGGTTAACACTGAGTAATAGTACGCTCGCGATCAATGTAAATATCGCAAAACGTACAAGCAGTACTGGCATAGACACACGCCACTTAACGGCCCCAAATCCAAACCCAGCGATACAAGAACCAAGCGCGTACATCGACAATACTAAGCTGGCCGCAATTGGCATCCCTTGCAGCTGAGCAAAAGCGATACTTAATACATCGATAGCACCAACTATTACACCGAGCGCCAATAACACCAAACTAAGCAACTTAACCGTGGAGTTAGCCAGTGCGGAAGTTCGGGTCTGATTTTCACTTTGTTCTATTTTTGGCTCAGTGTCCTTTTGCGACACTAACCAAATACTGCCTATCACAAACAAAATAACCGCTAGCAACGGACCGGCTTGAGGAAAGAGCAAGCTGCTCAATGCAATCGCAAGTGGAGGTCCTATCACAAAGGTAATTTCATCCAGTACCGACTCAAAAGAATATGCCGTATTAAGTAAGCCTTGATCTGATTGTATCGCACTCCACCTAGCCCGAACTAAAGCCGGAACACTTGGCATAATGCCCGCACACATGGCTAAAACATAGAGGCTCCAAAGTGGCGCTTGCAAGTGACTTAATAGCAACAATGCCAGCGCAGATACTGCACTAAACAAGGCCGCAGGGATCACAACCTTGCGTTGCCCTACCCTATCAATCAGTCGCGACAACTGCGGCGCAGCAAATGCCATGGTAAAGGTAAATAGCGCAGCAATGGAACCTGCAATCCAATATGAGTCATAGAGTTGCGAAAGCATGGTGATTAACCCAATCGCCATCATAGAGAGCGGCATACGAGCAATAAAACCAGCACAGCTAAAATGCTTAGTTCCTTTTATCTTAAAAATTTCGGAGTAAGGATTATTCATTGATCTCTCCTTGAGATTATTTTCACATACAGTGTGTATGTAAAAATAATTGACATACACACTGTATGTCAATTATAAATTGCGTAGCTTTTCAATAAGGATCGCAAAATGACAACAAGAAGCAGCATGATGGAGAAAACCCGCAGCGAGCTATTGGCCCAAGCCAGAGTGCTTTTTGCAAGTAAAGGATTTGCAGGGACTGCATTAGAAGAGCTAACAGCGGATGTAGGACTCACTCGAGGAGCGCTGTATCATCACTTTGGCAACAAAAAAGGGTTGTTTTACGCGGTAGTACAGCAATTAGATAGTGAAATGGATCTCCGGCTCCGTGATATTGAACGTAGTGAAACCTCACCTCAGCAAGCGCTTTTGAAACGTGCAGAAACTTACTTGGATATGGCTACGGAGCCCGAGATACAGCGTATCATATTACGTGATGCGCAGTCGGTATTAGAGCCTGAACAACTCGAAAAAGCAGCTTCAGGGTGTGTGGCATCAATCACACAGTTACTAAGTGCAATCGCACCGCAACAGAGTTCTCAAGCGCATAAAACCAGCGCTCAATTTATCAATGGTGGATTAACGAGTCTCGCACTTTGGATTGCAAATCATCAAGTACCCGATCAAGCCGTAGATGATGCAAAACGTACCGCATACGAATTATTAAACCGTATTATGCCAGCTTAGATTTTACTTAATAAGAACATCACGCCGAATCATTCGAACTGTTCTAGCGTATGCATAAGACTAAACGGATGCTGTAAAAACTCGGCTTGGTAGGTTCTATTGCGAACACTTTCTGGTAGCTGGTTAAACTCCAACTCCGTTTCAACATAATCGAAATAAACGCTGGAGCTTACCGTGTTTAGCGCATTCACGAACCTTAAGACTCCTGACTGCTTTTGCACCGCTAAATTCGCGGCAACAAGTCTGGCGAATTCGCCATATTCTTCGGCTTCACATTCCCTTTTTTGGTGAATATAAAAATAAGATAAAACGATACCTCGCTGCTGCGGGGTAATATTAAGACTGTGTAATTGTTTTGGTGTAATAACACGCACATTTTCGCATGCCGCTTTTCTATCACCCAGTTGTGTTACGCTATTTAATAGCTCACTAAGCAGCGTCTTTTGAACAGGTTCAAGTTGTTCAACTGGATACTCAATAGTCGGCGTAAGATCTACTGACATTGTTTCAGCGTTAGTTTGCGGCGCAAACGCAAACAATATCAAAACTAATAGCAAGGGTTTCACAAATATTCCTTTTATCACTCGTGTCCGTGAACTTGCTCCAAGCTTTGAAACAAATTAAAGTTATCTCGAAGAAAATCCGCTCTTAGCGCGGCCATTTTAACGGTCTCAGGTAAAGCGTTGAACTCAGCCTCAAACTCAATAAAATTTGCGTAACGCCCAGAAGATAGCACGTTCATTGCTTTCACCAGCTTAAGCTCCCTCGGGCTCTTATGCATCACATAATTGATAGCGACTGTCCTTGTAAAAGCGCCAAACTCCGCAGATTCACACTGATTTTTGTTCAAACCATCAACATAAAAAAGCACAGTGGTGTAGTACTCTACATCCATTTTGAGTGAGTCCAATTGCGACCTTTTCAACACAGTCGCAACGTTGGCACATTCTATCCGTTTGTTGTGTAATCGGTTATAGCCCTTAATTAATTCAGCCATAGCTTGCTGCTCAAGGCTATGTAGCGCTAGGTCATGCAGTAAAGTGGTAAGTTCATTAGGTGGCAGCGGTAGCTGGTTAAGCACATTTTGATAGTCCGGAGTGGCGGACGCTGTACTCATATTTACTATAAAGCCAGCGACCAAAAAAGCAGGGGATAAATTCATTGTAAAATTCCTTTTTGACTGTACTACCCCCAAGCCTACAGTTCTTGCAATAAATAGACAATGAACAACAGCGTGGCCTATCAGCCACGCCTAGTTAGTTTACAATTTACTAAAAATCATAGCTAAAACTTAAGCTGTAATTTCTCGGCGCACCATAGCGATACTGATCAAAGAAGCCAATTTGGCTGTAGTACTTTTCATCGAAGAGGTTTTCTACGTTGAGTTGTAGCGCCATATTGTCTGCCAGTGCGTAGTTTGCCATCAAGCTAACCAATGCATAGGCATCTTGCTCTAGCCTATCGTTGCCCGTTACTGAATAAGTGTCATCCTGCCAGTTCACGCCACCACCAATCGTCAACTCAGGTAAAGCATTCACAAATTGGTAAGTCGTATACAACTTAAATTGCTTTCTTGGGTTATCCGTATTTACTTCAACGCCGTTGGCATCTTCTGCTTTGAATTGTGAATAACCCAAATGCACATCAAAACCGTCAGTTAACTGACCCACCACTTCAAATTCGAAACCTTTACTGGTTGTGCCTTCAGCAGCATATTGCGCGACTGTATTTACCGAACCAGGAACTATGTATCCAACATCATCTTGAGCTAGGTTATCTTGTTCGATTTGGAAAATCGCCAATGTTGTTTGCAGCGTGTCGTCTAGATAGGTACTTTTTAGCCCCACTTCGTATGATTTTCCTTTGATTGGATCAAGGAAATCACCATTACGGTCTTGGGCATTTTGCGGCTGGAATATTTCAGTGTAACTTGCATACACTCGCTGCGTTGTCGACAAGTCGTACAAGGCACCAGCGTAAGGTATAAATACGCCATTGTCGCCAAAATCAGTGATGACGCCATAGCTTTCGCCTTCGCGCTGCCAGCTCGACAACCGACCACCCGCTATTACTTTAAGTTCATCGCTAAGATTTAGCCTTGTTGCGGCGTAAAACCCTTTTTGCTCGGTATCCATATCTTGAGCAACTGAGGTTTCTGTGCCCCACGTCGGCTCAGGAAAATTACCATCCCACTCGTAAAAATTGCCAACTGGCAAAAAGGCATTATCGAGCGTAGCGAAAGTGAGTGTATCGGCACTCTGCTCACTGTAAAGCGCGCCAGTTACGAAATCATGCTCACGACCGGCGAGTTGATAAAAACCTTTAAGCTGGATATCAAAGCTGTCTTGGTTACTTTCACCTGTACTTTTATAGGGCCAAGACGCTAAGCCCTCACCTGTTGTTTTATCCAACGTGCCGAATAAATACAGCAGCTCTGTATCTTGCTCGTATTTCAGCTTGTTGTAATTGGCGACCAGTTCCCAACCATTTGCAAAGTTGTGGCTAAAGTTCACAAAAGCATTGGTGCCAGTAGTTTGCCACTCAGTCCAATTTGCAGCTGTGGTTTTTTCGACTTCCCAGTCTGTCTTACTTCCATCGGTAAAGAAAGTAGGTAATGCCCCCCAAGTTGGACTGGTAGGGTCGTTACGCTGATAGCTTGCACCAACGCGGATCGTCGAATGCGTGCTTAAATCCGCTTCTAGTACCCCATAAAGCACGGTACTTTCGTCAGAGAAGAGATCTAGATACGAGTCACCTTCTTCATACTTCGCGACCACTCGTCCACGCACACTGCCATCGTTAGTTAATCCATTGGCAACGTCCACCATCACTTCTTTATTGTTCCAGCTTCCCAAAGAGACACTGGCAAAACCTGTGAGGTCGGTGCTATTTGCATGTTTGCGTACTAGGTTAATAGAAGCTGAAGGATCGCCCGCACCGGTTAATAACCCGGTTGCACCACGCACAAACTCCACGCGCTCGTATATCGCAACATCCGCGATGGTTTCACCTGAATCACCTGCCAAACTCCATGACAAAGGAACGCCATCAATTTGATAGTTGGTAATGTCAAAGCCACGTGACTGCAACGTATTACGAACATTATCAACTTCTTTCGCTGACACCCCAATCGCATTTAACACAGTATCGGTTAATGTATCGAGTTTTTGCTCTTTGATCCGTGCAGCGGTAATAACACTAACAGATTGCGGCGTCTCAAGAAGTGATAACCCTAAGCCAGTTGCGGTGTCTATCACTTCATTGACGGTGTATTTTCCCGTCACAACTATTTTTTCAATTTCTTCTTTATCTTGCTGTGCTGCTTGCACCTGTAATGCTGACGTGCCGAGCGCTGCCATAACAGCAAATGAGAGCGTTTTGAGAGGCAGAGTGTTCACTGGGTTCATCCTAATATTGTAAAAATCGAAACGATCATAATGCAGATGATAACCATTAGCAATAACATTAAGGTAAATTACAACCAGTTTCGAACCCGATTTAAGGAACGTTCCCAAAATAAGTAACTAACTAATTTAAAACAACTTTCCTATAAAAGAAACAAGAAAGATAAACCGCTAAACGAATAAAACATGCTATTTAACGCACATCCAAATGAATATAATTGCCATTTACACTTTTAAAAAGATATACTTTATTTACATTTTTGCGCAAATACTCCCTCAGCTTTCATTTGTCGCCGTCATTCAAAGAACTAGGAACACACAATGGCAAAGAAAATAAGCAACAAGTTTTGGTTTCAGTTGCATGGTTGGTTTTCACTGCCAATATGGCTACTGTTTTGCTTTATTTGTATCACAGGTACCATTTCCGTTTTCAGCCATGAACTTACATGGCTTACCAACCCTGATTCTCGGGCATATAACCCCAGTCAGGTAAGTGAGATGTCAGCGGGCTCAGTGTTACGCACGTTTAAAGATGAGTACCCAAGTGCAGATGTCATGGGGCTCAATGTGAGAGAGCCCTATTTGACCTATGTGGTGATGTTTACCGACGTCGACAAGCCCTATGCGCTTGCATATGTAAACCAGTACACAGGGGCTGTTCAGGAAATAAATGACGGCAATACGTTTATTAACTTTATGCGTTCACTACATGGCTGGCTGCTATTTCCATGGCAAAATGGCTACAGTGTTGGTTACTATTTAGTGGCGTTTATGTCACTGATCCTATTGGGCGCGTTGATCACAGGCCTGGTGGTATACAAAAAGTTTTGGTTAGCGTTTTTTCAGTTTAAGCTGCGTAAATCACAAGGAGGTCGTACCCTTGCCGCTGACATCCATAAACTCAGTGGAGTATGGTCGCTTTGGTTTATGACCGTAATGAGCCTCACCGGACTGTGGTATTTAACGCAAGCGGTGCTGTGGCATGCTGGTGTTGAACTAGAACATCATGAAACATTAAATGCTGCGGATATACCCAACTCGACAATAAACGCGAATGCAGTAGAGACCAGTGTTGATCTAGCGCTCGCTGAAATCCAACAACAGTACACTGACTTTCGCCCAAGTTACATCATGCTACCTGAGCATAACCGCGATACGCTTAAAATCAGTGGCGCAAACGACTACGTACTCTATGACGATTACAGCATTAATATTGCCTACAACACTTGGAATGATACAGTCGTTCATCATGCAAACCCTGATTCAATGACAGGCTTACAAACGGTTATGCACATCACAGATCCACTGCACTACGGCACCATTGGAGGGATCTGGACAAAAGTCATCTGGTTTATTTTTGGCTGTATTTTATCCGGGATGTCAGTTACCGGATTTATCATGTATCAGCTTCGGACCAAACGCGCGCGTAGCCAAGAACGAAGCAATGCAAGACAACTAAAAGCACAACAAGGGTAAATCGCCATGAATGCAGTCAAACGCTTTATACAACACAATAAATATTGGTTAAATGCTCTATTGCTGGTATTGCCAGCTTGGTTTTATTATCAATCATTACATCCAGAATTTCCCGCTCCATTGGCGGAGCAAACACTTGGAAAGTACAGCATTACACCAATGCCTTTTGACGACAAGCCGCCATACATCCACGATAACTTATACGTCAAAGACTTCTTACTACTGTTCAATAAAGGTGACGTTGAATCTGTGCGCCAAGGCTATCTCAATATCGGCCCCAACGCGATGCCACTTGCACAGCTTATGAAGCATGAGCTCGGGATCCTTCACGGCACAAAACACGGTCAACACGTACATGCTTTAGCAAAGAAAACATTATCAAAAGACGACAAGGTTTGGCTGACGATTGAAACTTGGCAAGGCGAAGTCATCGTCATGAATTGGCCACTGCCAGAGTATTTAATCAAAGAAAGCGCATAGAAAAGGGGCATCTCGCCCCTACTCGATTTGAATTACACTTAAGACTCAATGGAAATCAGGATATTATACCAGTTGTATTAAGTAAATGATCTATCTTGAAGCGGGGAAATAGCTTTAGTAGCAAGGCAAAAATTTTGCTATTTAGTTGTTCTAAATGAGAAATTTTTAACGAAGCTAATATGCTATTTCACCCTTCAAATTTATTAGAGAATTAATTCAATTGGTATTAGTACCCCACCGCAGCGCTATCTGCACGCCTTGGATCTGAGGAGCCAAATAGACCTTTATCGGTAAGCATGATTGACTGGGTTGAGCCCATCGCATTCTGCTCTGAAAGTGTGTGTCCTTTGTTTTCTAGTAGACGTCGAGTATCCACATTTAAGCTACGTTCAATACGAATTTCATCTGGTAACCATTGGTGGTGAATACGCGGAGCCATGGTTGCTTCAGCAATGTTTAAGCCATGATCAATAACATTCATAATGATTTGCAGCGTGGTGGTGATAATACGTGAGCCACCAGGGCTACCCGTTACCAAAAAGGGTTTACCCTCTTTCATTACAATCGTGGGTGTCATTGAGCTCAGCGGGCGCTTCTTGCCTTCAACGGCGTTAGCTTCTCCACCAACCAAGCCAAAACCGTTTGGTGTGCCGGGCTTTGCCGAGAAATCATCCATTTCGTTGTTAAGTAGAATGCCAGTGCCAGCCGCGACAATACCTGAGCCATAGCTAAAATTGAGCGTGTAAGTGTTACTCACCGCATTGCCCCACTTATCTACCACAGAATAATGCGTGGTTTGGTTACTCTCATAAGGTAATAATTTACCGGGCTTAATCTCGCGGCTTGGCGTCGCTTTGTCTGCATTAATTTGTTTACTACGCTGCTTTGCATATTGCTTATCCACCAATGCTTTAACGGGTACGTCGTAGAAGTCAGGGTCGCCCAAATATTCGCTGCGGTCAGCATACGCACGCTTCATGACCTCAGCCATTAAATGGACGGTAGCAGCGCTATTATGCCCAAGCTCACCAATAGGGTATTGCTCCAGCATGTTGAGCATCTCTATGATATGCACACCACCAGATGAAGGAGGCGGCATAGAAACGATGTCGTAGCCGCGATATGTACCTTTTACTGGTTCACGCTCTACCGCTTTGTAGCCTTTTAAATCATCCAGCGACATAATGCCACCTGCTGCTTCTACCGCAGCAACAATTTTCTTTGCTGTCTCGCCCTGATAAAAGCCTGCACTGCCTTTTTCGGCAACAAGTTCCAAAGAGTGAGCCAAGTCAGCCTGCACCAGCCATTCATTTGGCTTATAGCTGCTACCATCTTTTTTATAAAACACGGCCTTAGACGCCGGTACATCGAGCATTCGTTCTTTAATGTAATTATGAGAAAGCGAATTAGCTAAATCAGAGGTCACTTTAATGCCATCACGCGCCAATTTTATTGCAGGCTGAATAACTTGGCTAAGTGTCATGGTGCCGTATTTTTCGAGTCCTAACTCCATCCCCATAACAGTTCCGGGAACCCCCACGGCAAGGCCGTGCTGAAGGCTTAGCTTTGGGTTTACCTCGCCGTTTTCATCAATAAAGATGTCTTTGTGCGCACGGCTCGGCGCCATTTCGCGATAATCAATCGCAATGGTTTTATTCTCTTTTGCCAGATGCACTAGCATAAAGCCACCACCGCCGATATTTCCGGCCCTTGGCAAAGTCACGGCAAGACTAAAACCTACTGCAACAGCCGCATCAACGGCATTGCCACCTTGCTTTAAAATCTCTACACCAACCTGACTAGCAAGTGCCTCTTGGCTAGATACCATGCCGTGTTCAGCCCATATTGGCTGTGCCGTGGCTTTAGAACTAAATATTGGTGACTCGTCAGCTTGCGCCGTGTTACCAAACGCAACACCCGTACATAAGGAAACAGAGCAAGTCCACACCAAGGCTGTTAATTTACGCATCTTCATCCCGTTTTTTAATTATTCTCATGTTGCAGTGTTGCATGATTAAAAAGACCAAACAATATCGATGCGTTGGGCGACTGACAGTGCAAATTTACGTTACACCATAGTTACTGCACTCAAGGCTAAAAAGCAGCTTGTCATCGAGCATTGAAGTTACACAGGGTTGAAATAAGGCAATTGAGAAAAACACAAATTTAACCTTTAAAAAACATATTTGACAAATAATTTACGTTGGGTACAGTCAATAATGTAGTTTGTTTTTTGTACGACAATTCAAGCTTTCACAATAAGGAAAATAAGATGAAATTAACTCTAACAAAAAGAAAGATAAAACAACTGAACCATACTGCAGGCTTGGAAAAAGCCCAAACACCAAACATCGCGGGAGGTTATTTAACCGCGGGTTGTGACAGAGAAATAACCGAGTTATGCAACACGAAAGCATTTGGTTCTTGCTATAACTGTGGCTCTCTTCGCTGTTAATACGCTTTCTTACCACCCAAAGGAAATGAAAAATGAAAATTAAACTGAATAAAAAGCCGCTTAAAAACTTAAACAATGCTCAAGCTATTGCACCACAAGCAACCCCCCAAATTGGTGGTGGTGTAAACCGTTTGACTGATTTGGACTGTGTACCGACTAACCGCCACGATTGTCGTACAGGTGCTATCTCTTGTTACGGTGATCACGACTGTGCTTTCACAAATAGACAGTATATGTGCGATTAATTCTTTTTAGGCCCGTACTTGGGCCTATTTTGGAGTCTCGACCTACTTAAAACACTAATCCTAGCTCACGTAACTCGCGTTCAGCTTGAGCCGCATTAAAGAACTGAATGCCATGTAATCCGACCTGCTTTGCACCTTCAACATTCGCTAAGACATCATCAAGAAAAACACAGTCATCTGCCGCTAGTTGGTAGCGCTCCAGTAAGTGAGTAAAAATAGCTTTGCCGGGCTTCATGCATCCAAGCTCAGCAGAAATAATTTCTCCGTCAAAGTGTTGCCAGAAAGTATGACGCGCTTTTAGGTGGCTCACAATCTCGTGCACATTATCGGTCAGGGCATAAGCACTATATCCAGCCGCCTTTAGGCGCTGCATCAGTGAAAGCGTGCCATAAAGTGGGATCAGCGATTCTTTGATATAAAAGAACAGTTCGTCAGCTTGCTCAGAGGTTAAGTGACAGGTTCGTATAAAAGCGTCCTTGGTGTCTGCTTCTGTCAGTTCGCCTCGATTAATCGCAAACCAAATCTCACTGTGGAACAGCTGCTTAGCTAGACTCTCAACGTCGCATTGGTTGCCAAAGGTAAGCCGAACTATCTCCTCTGGTGACCACCTCACAAATACGTTACCGACGTCAAAAATTACGTGTTTAATATTGCCAATTGCCATCCTTGAACCTCTTTAGTTAGTTTAAATATGAGCGTTTATTATGCATATCTTTACCACTTACGCACGGCTAATTCGTTAGACTTCATTGAAATAAAATCAATCATGTATTTGTTGTAAATACTCGCTAAAAAAGGTGAGAAACGCTTTGACTTGGCGAGGTTGAAACTGCCTAGATGGATAAATAGCTTGCAGCGCGACTTTATCTGAGTCCGTTGGACTAAATCCCAATGTTTGAGTTGGCAACAACTCTACCAATCGCCCCGCTTTAATATCTTTGTGAACATCCAGCCATGACTTAATGGTGATCCCAAGCCCTTGAATAGCCCAGTTTCGCAATACTTCTCCATCTGAACTCACTAAACAGGTAGGCACGGTTTCAATGATGGTTGCTTGCGTGTCTCTGTCGATAAAATACCAATCGTTTAGCGCCTGTCCTGCTCTTTCCAGTACTAAGCAGCGATGACGCTGTAATGCTTGATAGCAATCTGGTGTACCATACCGTTCGAGATAGTTTGGGGCAGCCACCAGCATTCTGCGGTTGTTTAACAAAGGCCGAGATATCAAACTGCTATCATTTAAATTACCATAACGAATGGCGATATCAGTGCCAGACTCAACTAATTTGACCAAGCCCTCCCCTAAGCTCAAGTTAACCACCACCTGTGGATGCTGCGTGGCAAACTCCGCAACGGCGGGAACCACGTACTGACGGCCAAAGTCTGAGCTTGCTGCAATTTTGAGTGTGCCTCTCAAATCGGGATCGGCATCTTGCAGTAGTGCCTCCGCCGCCGCGACCTCCTCAATGACTCGCACACAGCCCTGATAAAACCGCTCTCCCGCTTCTGTCAGTTTGATACTTCTGGTGTTTCGAGTAAGTAAACGGGTTTTATAGTGCGCTTCAAGTGCATTGATCCGTGCGGTCATGCTCGCTGGAGAAAGCCCTAATACTCGCCCTGCCGCAGCCAGGCCATCAGAGCGCACCACTTGAACAAAAAGCGCCATATCGTCTGCTTTGCTTTTCATTATTCACCTTTTATGAAAAGTAATTTTATATAAAAGCCAATTATCAAATATTAATAAACAAATAGACTGTTCTCAACACATAAATCGCTAACACCAATGGAGGTAACACACCATGCAGTTAGATCACTTTTTGTTTAGAGCACATGACATGGCAAAAATGGCAACCTTTTTTGAGCAAGTGCTTAGGCTTAAAGAAGGCTTACGTCCACCTTTTCCATTTCCAGGAAAGTGGTTTTATGGCGACCAACAGCAACCTTTCATTCATCTGGTTGAACAATCACCACATACCCAAGCACAGGCTGAATACCTTGGTTCTGTGCAAAACACAAGAATGAGTACTAGCAACATAGATCATATTGCATTTCGTGGTGACGATTACCCCGGGTTAATCGCCCGACTAGAGCATTTTGGCGTTCGTTACGTGGAACGAGATGTCCCTATTAGCAATGAGCATCAGGTTTTTATCTTTGCACCTGAATCTCTAAAAATTGAAGTGCTGTTCCCACGCCACATCAACTCACTTGTCCAATAATTAGGAGAATACTATGTCTGATCCATTGTTATTTACGCAGAAAAAACTCGGTAATTTAATCTTACCAAACCGCATTTTGATGGCACCAATGACCCGCTCTCGAACAACACAACCGGGAGATATTCCAAACCAGTTGATGGCAAAGTACTACGCCCAACGCGCTTCGGCAGGGCTTATCATTAGTGAAGCCACACAAATCTCTTGTCAGGGCAAAGGATATTCATTTACTCCCGGAATTTATACTGCTTCGCAGGTTGCTGGATGGAAAGAAATCACCCATGCAGTCCAGCAAAAAGGTGGCCGTATTTTCTGTCAGCTTTGGCATGTTGGTCGTATGTCTCACTCCACTTTTCATGAAGATGGCCAACCCGTCGCCCCCTCAGCACTGGCGCCCGACGCACAAGTGTGGGTGGTCAACGAAAAAGGAGTGGGTGAAATGGTCGATTGCCCAACACCACGTGCACTGGCAACCCAAGAAATACAGAGCATAGTCGAAGATTATGTCCATGCGGCTGAGAATGCCATGATGGCGGGGTTTAATGGCGTCGAGATCCACGCTGGTAATGGCTACTTAATCGACCAGTTTTTACGCCGCAGCTCTAATCAACGCCATGATCAATATGGTGGCTCGAAGGAAAACCGAATTCGCTTTGCGGTTGAAGTTATCACTGCGATTAGCCAAGCAATTGGGCCTGAAAAAGTAGGGATCCGGTTAGCGCCTTTTATTACCCAACGTGGCATGCAAGACGAAGAAGCCATTGATACTATTTTGCTCGCCGCGGAGCACTTTAACCGCTTAGGCATTGCCTATGTGCACTTAGCAGAAGCGGACTGGGATGATGCGCCGGTCGTGACGGAGAGTTTTAGGCAAGCACTAAGAAGAAAATTCCACGGCGCCATTATTGTGGCGGGAAATTACGAGCCAGAGCAAGCCGAAGCCCTTATTGAACAAGGCCTAGTCGACTTTGTGGCTTTTGGTCGCAAGTTTATCTCCAACCCAGATCTCGTATACCGCCTAACTCATCAATTGCCTTTGAGTCCAATCAACCCTGATGCGCCTTTGTTTGGTGGTAGCGAGCAAGGCTACACCGACTATGCAGATTTCCAACAATTAAGAGCAAAAGGTGCAATATGAAGCCATTATTACTGCATTTATCCCTAGCCTCTATGGCATTACTCGGTGCAACCAATGCAATTTCAGCACCTGAGTTTACACTAGAAAGCCCAGATCTTGTTGCCGAAAAATCTATTCGACCATTTCAATACTGGGATCAATTTGGCTGCGAGGGAAACAGCACACGGCCAACCTTAGTTTGGTCAAATGCACCTAAACAAACCAAGAGCTTTGCGGTGACGTTTTACGATCAAGACGCGCCAACCGGCAGCGGATTTTGGCACTGGCAAGTGTATAACTTGCCCAAAGACACGACTCGGCTTGCAGAAACTTTACCAAGCCAAGCCATTGAAGGTAATACGGATTTAGGAAAGCCTGGGTACTTTGGCCCGTGCCCGCCTATTGGCCGCAAACATAAATACACCTTTACCGTGCATGCACTAGATGTAGATACACTCCCCGTGCCAGCTGGTGCAACGGCACCACTTACTGGATTTTTTATCCACCAGCATAGCTTAGCGCAGGCAACACTTTCTGTGTATGCCGGCCCAAGAGCCGCAGGAGAATAACCATGCGTACCACGTTGACCACAAGTATTCGAGCGCTACTAACAGCAACTGCCCTGCTTGCAGGCACAGCCCACGGCGCTGAAATAGAGTCTGGCCATTACTGGCCTGATGATGCTCAATTGGTGATCTCTATCTCCATGCAGTTTGAAGCAACCGCGCAAGACCCAAGCGATCCTGGGCCATTTCCTCAGCAAGAAGCGGGCTACCCCGACACCGTCGCTCCTACTTGGTATCAGTATGGCATGAATGAAGGGATCCCACGATTGCTTAAGCTTTGGGATAAGCACAACATCAAAGTGACGTCCCACATGGTAGGAAAAGCTGCAGAGCTTAATCCTAAACTTGCCAAAATGGTGGCAGAAAAAGGGCATGAAATTTCAGGTCATGGACAAAACTGGACACCACAATACTCGATGACACCCGAAGAAGAACGTGCATCTTATATTCACAGTGCAGATGTGCTTGAAAAGATCACCGGGCAAAGGCCAAAAGGCTTTAACGCATTTTGGATGCGCCATTCACAGCAAACTCTAACTATTTTGCAGTCCCTTGGTTTTGTCTATCATATTGATGACTTATCTCGGGATGAGCCTTCGTTAACACCGGTCAATGGCAAGCCTTTCGTTGTTGTCCCCTACACCTTTAGAAACAACGATATCGTGCGCTATGGCGGCAGCTCCGCAATGACAGCAAAAGCCTATTTGCAAGAGTTAAAGGACGAGTTTGATGTGCTTTATGAAGAAGGAAAATCCCAGCGCCGCATGATGTCTATTAGTGCACACGACAGACTCGCAGGCAGCCCTGCACGCGTAAAAGCACTTGACGACTTTATTCACTACGCTAAATCGCACCCAAAGGTTAAGTTTATGCGCAAAATAGACATAGCGAAATGGACCCTAAAACAGCAAGACGTACCAACCAACCCAGAACGCGTGTTTTAGAGGTGCAAGGTAATGATTAAGCATGCTTTAATTTTAGCGCTAAGTGTCAGTGTGACTACAGCATTAGCAGCATCTAACGAAGAGTTACCCGTGGCGAAAGTTACGCAAATTTGTGACTCAGGACAATGTCAAACGGCCGCGAATGCCGCCTTGCAATACGCTGCTTTTTGGGACAGTGGAGACACTAAGTTTGCGAGACAGGCACTGAGTAACACATTTACTGATATGACATTACCAAGAGGTAGAAAACAAGGCTTGAAAGGCGTGCTAGAAGCCTCATCAGGATTTCGTCGCGCAGTGCCAGACCTGAAAGCAGAAGTCGAGCACTTATTAGTCAGTGGTTCATTTGTTACGGTACGATTACGTTTCTTTGGACACTTCAGCGGCCAGTTTGGTGTGCACCAAGGAGCAGGTCAAGCGATTGATTTTCGAGCCGTCGATGTTTACTACGTTGATGGCGAGAAAATCACTAAAAATTGGCATCTAGAAGACTACCATACGCTCTTTGAACAAATGCAGATTAACGAATAAACAATTATTGTCATAATACCGAGGCTCCAATTTGGAGCCTATTTAACAACACGCTTGTATTCTACATTCCTTTAAATCAATTGATTATATACAGTTTTTATCAACAATCTGTTCTAATACGGTCACTAAATTAGGTATTAGCAAAAGTAGATTTATCGCAGTGCAATCAATAAACCAACTTTCTCAACAGTTCATTTCCCTGTGTAAAGATAAACGTAAACTCTCAGATCACACCTTGAAAGCATATCAAATTGACCTAAAGCAGTTTATGCAGGCACTTGATGAAAATAAAAGCATTAAAGATATTAGCAAAGTAGACTTATCACAGTTCCATCAATTTCTGGTTGATGCAGAGCTATCAAACACATCAATAAAGCGCAAAATGGCGTGTGTAAGGGCTATGTTCCAGTGGCTTGAGCGAGAGGAATTCATCGAGCTTAATCCTTTTCATAAATTTCAGCTAGACATCAAGCTACCTAAAAGATTGCCAAGAAACGTACCACACTCAGACTTGAAACGCTTGCTCAAACAAGCCAGAAAAAACTGTAAAAACTTATGGGTAGAATCATCAAACACATATAGCGTCAGTCAAAAGCGCATGCTAAATGAATTTACTTCACTCATCGCGTTAGAACTTATGATTAGCACAGGGATCCGAGTATCTGAGCTTGCTGGAATTTGTTTAACTGACATCTATATCAACGAAAAGAAGATTAAAATCTTAGGTAAGGGAGCCAGAGAAAGGTTTGTGTATCTCACAGACCAAGAAATAGCCAAATTACTCAAGAACTATATTGAAAGCCGCGCTATTTGCGCACCACATTGCGATCATTTACTGATTAATAGCCGCGGGGAGCCTGCATCAACGCAATTTTTACGCAAACTAATCAAAAAACTTAGTCAACAAGCATACACCCAACTCAAAGTCACTCCACACATGCTTAGGCACAGTGCAGCATGTGAACTACTTGAATCTGGCCTCGACATTCGCTTCGTTCAACGATTACTCGGACACAGTAGTATCTCAACCACGGAAATTTATACCCATGTTACCGACAGCGCTCTGCAAAAGAAGATCACTAAAGCCAATGTAAGGAAACGAATTGCTAGTTAGTAAGGATAACTAGGAATTATCAATGAATAGAGCTAATGATCATCAGTACTCGTTAATAAACGAAAAGATCTCTGAGAAACAAAAAGAATTAGAGCAACATCATTTATTCGAGCTGATGAAGAGTCATACCCCTTCTACAAGGTTCATCAAAAAGCTGTTAGCTATGCAGTTAGGTTACAACATTTACTTTATATCTGCGCTGGCGAATATGAGAAAAGTTTTTTGTGGACATGATAAGTTCTTATGCAGCTTTTTAGATCCTCATATGGCGTCGGAGTTTGGAGCTGATATTGAATTAGTCGATTTACATCAAAAAGGCGTAACTCATATAAAAATGATTTTCAGCCTCATTGACTCAATGAATATGTCTCCTCAAGAGAAATGCAACTGGGGCCAAGATTGTAATAACTTTTTTAATTTTGGCATTGTGAACTTAATTGGTGGAGATGACAAAGCTGTTGCATTAGGTGCTTTATTTGCTGATGAAATCTATGCTAACTGTTGGTTTTCTCATTTCTATAAATTCATAAAAAAGTTTTCAATCGAAAATGATTTAGAGCTAGACTTGGAATTTTTTTCTTCTCATGCAAATGAGATAGAACCAGCACATCAAGACCACGCCATTTTGCTAAGAAGCTATTGCCATTCATTAAATCTGAACGAGTTGGGATTTAATGAAGGTATTGAGCTTTTCGGAAAAGAGATAGTAATATTATTCGATAGCTTGGCAAATACATTATTAAGTAAAAATTAACTCTAAAACTAGGTCTTTTTATTAATCCTAAATAAATCGGATCTTATGTAAGAGTAACCAATTAAGAATAGCAACAGCCCTATCCACTGATAAGTCTTTACTTCGACATTCAGTAGGAAACATTCACTAACCATGGTAATTGGAACGGCGAAAGAGAGTCCTAACCCGAGGAAAAGACTCGATAATACATTGGCCTTTTTAATGTATGAAAGAGATTCATTTATTAAAAAATAAGTTACTCCAATACCAATCAAGCCATTTATTGCTTGCACACTGATATCTAGCCCTGCGATACCATTAAAAAAATCAAACGATTTTTCAAGCAAAAAATAGCTTAATAACATATGAATAGGAAATACAATCAGACTAGCAATGAGTAAAAGAAACCCCATTCCTATTGTTCGCTCCCATAGTTCTTCTGATTGAGTATGCTTCTCTGTCCATAGGATGCCAAAGATAGAAAACCCAAGGCCGGATAAAGCTCCAAATAATATTGCTAAATAATTTATCTCAGATTCATTGTTTATTTGACCAGAGATCATGACAACCCCTAACGTAATGACTAAGCTACTTGTTATCCATTTTTTTACTGGGGCATTTTTCATTAATAAAAATAGTATTAATGCAGTCCAAACTACGTGCATATTTTCAAGTGCTGCGACTAGGCTAGCGTTAGATTGAGTAACAGCTAGAAGCCAAAAATACATGCTCAGGCCTTTGGCAAGAGCTGCTAATAAAAAGTAATTTAAATTAATACTTTTAAGAGAGGGAAATATCTCGCCTTTATTAGAAGATATTTTTCTAATTGCAAAGCCTACTGCAAACAGAAAGCAAGATGCAGAAATATACTTCACGAAAGTGATTTCATATGAAGCATTTGGTAATTTGGCCATTGACCACCTTGTTATAGTATTACCCAATCCCCAAAAAAACGAGGCAAGTAGGGTAATAAGAAACCCAGATAGCATATAGTTATCACTTATCTGAGAGGGCGAGAATGCCCTACTTTCTTTGTTCTTTTCTATATTATTTTTCAGAGTACAACCGGCTTTTTTCCGCTCAATAACTTCAGCTTTTACAACAGAGTTACCGGCTGATCTACCATCTTTTTTTTTTAAAATCGGAGTCAAGTGTTCAGGAATGTTTGCCATTTGCAACGCGACGCAGCCAAGCTCAAAAGCAAATTCAATGTTTTTACCCGCTCCCAAGGCATCGTAAATAGCTACAGCAAACTCTATGGCAGCTTCATCACCTATTTCTTTTTTCATCCCTATAACGGACTCTATGTGTTCAACGATGGAGTTTGCTTGAGCTTCTGAGTAACAGGCGTTTAATATTACACACTTCACGTTATCGGAGAATAATTTAAACAACCCAGATAGCGCTTCGCCTGAAATTAGGTGGGAGTTTCCATCTTCTTTTTCAAAAGCAAGGCCAATATCACCCGCTCCGTGCCCACAAAAGTGCACTATATCAGGCTCAAAATCTAGCAAAGCCCTCCTAATAGATGTCGGTGTTGGTGCATGATAATGTTCAACTTGATAATCTTTCCAGCACCTTGATCTTCGCAGGCCTTCTTTTATTTTATCGACTTCTTCTCCCAATCTTAAGCTATCAGTATCTTTGGGATTTGCCGCTAAAATAAGGATTCTTGTTGCCATAATTCCTAGTTATCCTTACACTTTACTCTAACCTAGATAAAACCAGACCACGAACCAAACTGCAACAAAAAATTACATAAATTCAACAAAAATGCTGTACTAACTCATCCCAAAACCACAATTTTTATTTTCGAAACCGCAAAAAGCACTCCTTCCATGCAAACAGACAAAACAAAAAACCTAATAATTTCAGTAAATTAAGTTTTGGCATGCGACTTGTTATCTACTGAGTAATAACAACCTTCATTCCACCAGAGATATCAACATGGATATACAAGTCGAACATAAAAAGCGCAACAAGGTTAACTGGTTGTGGGCTGTTGGCGGAACCATTTTCGCCGTAGTTATTATATGGCTGCTAATACAGCCCTCAGCGCAGGCATCTTTGCCTATGGCAAAAACATGGATTGCGGAGGTCCAGCAAGGGGATTTAGAGGTCAGTGTATCTGGATATGGTCAGCTTAAATCGAAAACGCCGCGTTTGATAAGTGCCGCGAGCAATGCCACGGTTGAAGAAATTGTGTTGCGCCCAGGTGCACAAGTTAACCCCGACAGCATCATCATGAGATTACAAGATGCAAATTTGGCCCAATCTTTAAAAGATGCCAAACGCAGTTTGGCGCAATCGCAAGACCAATATCTACAGCTCGATATCAATCAACAACGAGAACTGCTGTCTCATCAGGCAGATTTGGAAATTCTGAGATCTGAGTTAGAAAGTGCCGAGCTGGAGGTTACCGCTCAAGGAGAATTGGTTGAAGATGGGGTTGTTTCTAAACTCGACTACCAACGCGCGGTACTTACCCATCGCCAGCTGAAACGTCGCATTAATATTGAACAACAGCGAATATCACAATTGCAGACCTTACACAAAGCCAACCTGCAGCTTGCGCAGTCAAATATTGATGCCAGTAATGAAGCATTTTTATTGGTGCAAGATAGGGTGAATAAGCTCACTGTACGGGCTGGGATCAAAGGAGTATTGCAGCAACTTCATGTGGAACTTGGACAAAGTGTCTCTCTTGGCACTCAATTGGTGTTAGTTGGCAGCACCACTGATTTATATGCGCAATTACAGATCCCACAAGCCTATGCCCAGCAAATAAAGCTGGCTCAGCATGTGAGCATCAATACCCGTAACGACTTAATTGAAGGCCAAGTGTCGCGCATTAATCCAATGGTACAAAATGGCAATATTGAAGTTGAGGTGACACTGCCTAAAAGCCTGCCCACGAGTGCTCGTCCCGAGCTAAACATTGAGGGGAAAGTCTCTATCGATAAATTGAGTTCCGCGCTGTTCATCGACAAACCCGTCGGTGCAAAGCCTTATAGTCAAGCAACCTTATATCTTGTTGATAAAGAAAAACAACAAGCCCATGCAATTCAAGTACACTATGGCGCAGAAACGTCACAGCACATTCAGCTGCTCAGTGGCGCTTCGACAAATCAGCAGTTTATTTTGTCAGATATGGCATCTTATGCCGACACACCCATAGTGACTTTGAGCAAATAACAAACCAAAGGAAGAACAATGAATAATAAACACGTTATTGAACTTAAAAACATCACTAAAAAGTTTGTCCTCGGCGGAATGGAAACACTGGCACTGCGTGGTGTAAACCTCAATGTAACTCAGGGCGAATATCTGTCAATTTCAGGCCCATCGGGCTGCGGCAAATCAACACTCCTAAATATTCTTGGTTTATTAGACAGCCCAAGCACCGGCACCTACACAATTGCGGGTAACGATGTCAGTAACCTTGACGTCAACCAAAGAGCCACACTAAGAAATAAACATATTGGCTTTGTGTTTCAGTCATTTAACCTCATCGATGAATTGAACGTCTTTGACAATATCGCCTTACCTATCAAGTACAGTAGCACCGCACTTTCAAGTACTGCGTTAAAAGAACGGGTAATGACTTGCTTGGAATTAGTACAAATGACCCACAGAGCAGAGCATAAGCCCAATCAACTGTCAGGCGGACAGCAGCAACGTATCGCCATCGCCCGTGCGCTCGCCAATCAGCCAGATATTCTGCTTATTGACGAACCTACAGGAAACTTGGACTCAAAAAATGGCGATGCGGTAATGAAAATGCTGAGCGACCTAAACGCCCAAGGCACAACCATGTGTATGGTTACCCACGACCCTAGGTATGCAGACATGGCAAAACGTAAACTGTTCTTGTTAGATGGGGTGATGGTGGATGAAATGAATTTGGAGATGGTGGGATGATAAAAGAGGAATTTAAGCTCGCACTGTCAAATCTGAGGAAGCTTCCGGGATTTAGTCTTACCGTACTTGTCACCCTAGCATTAACCTTAGCAGCGCTAACGGTAGTGATTAATATCAACCATAGATTGATCACGCAACCGCTCCCCTACCCTGATGCAGATAAGCTGTGGGTGACCGATCAAAGCGAAACCATTAATGGAGAAACCCAATATGGATTCCAACTGCTCTCCACCCAGTTTCGACTATATCAAGATAAGCAATTTATCGACAAAATGACGATGATGCACTTGGTATCATCTCGTTTTATGGACATTAAGGATATGCCCACGGTAGACATTATTCGAGTGACTCCCGAATTCTTTGAGTTGTTAGGCACGCCACTGCATCTTGGTCGCGCGCTAAAGCAAGACGAAGGCGTCAGCGATGAACAAAAAGTTTTAGTCCTGAGTTACCAGTCTTGGATAACGCACTTTAATGCCGATCCAGATATCGTTGGTAGCTACACCTCCATAGATCGTGAACGCTATCAAATTATCGGAGTAACGGGAGAAGCGTTTGAAGTGCCTGAGATCTTTGGTGGCTTTCCCGTTAGCGGCTTTAGTAGCTTTCCGGAGCCTGTCACCACCAGCTCGCACTGGAATAACATCAGTAGCCAGTTTAACGGTATCGCTCGACTGAAAGCGGGTGTAAACATTGAGCAGATGAATCATGCGCTGGGCGAACAGATTAACACGCTTTACCAATCCCGTGAAAACGTAGCGCCTAACACGCGAATTGGCGCTCAGTTTACACCACTGCGCGACAAAATAGTTGCACGAAGTGATGAGCTCGCCATTACCTTGTTGTTCTCAGCTGCGGTTTTGGTGCTCATTGCCCTGACCAATGTGGTTAATTTATTTCTCTCAAGGGCTGCGCAAAAACAGCGCACCATGGCAATTCAAGCGGCACTGGGGGCAAAGCCTACTCACATTTTTGTCAGTATGTTTTGCGAAAGCGTCCTGTTAGTGGGGGCAGCTACTATACTCGGATTATTGCTTGCCGAGTGGTTGAATGTTTGGTTAGCAAACGACTTGAGCTATTTATTTAGTCGCATGCAGGGCTTAACTCTGGACTGGCCGACCATAGTGGTTGCTTGTGCACTGAGTCTGATAATAGCGCTACTCATCGCCTGGTTTACCAGCAAACAAGTAAACTATCATGCCCTGACAGATGCGCTACACAGCAGCGGTAAAGGCACTGGCGCGCAAATTTCCAAGCGTACTCGTCAAGTGTTGGTGGCATTACAAGTATGCTTTGCCAGTATTTTACTCTTTCTAGCGGCCAACAAATTAGTTCCCGCATACGCGCAAATGACTCATCCCACAGGGTTTGATACTGAGCATTTGTACTATGTCCGTATCGATGGCAGTGCCACAGGAATCGATAACTTTGAACTTGGCAAACAAATCAAACAGCTTTTAGCCAATCAAGCGAGCATCACATCGATATCGGCAAGTTATGCTTCGCCTTTGCAAATGGGATGGCAAAATTATTTGTATGACCAAAATATTGCGCTGATCGGTATCGTCAGTTTGTCCTTTTACGACGAAGACGGTTTCACTGCGCTTTCACTACCACTTGAGCAAGGAAGCCGGTTTACACCGATCATGGCCTCAGGCTCAGACAACAACGAAATAATTCTCTCAGCCTCACTCGCTAAGCGTTTGTACAAAGATGAAAATCCAATCGGTCAAACCCTCTATGCTGACAGAGAGGTGCCAAGAAAAGTGGTTGGGGTTGTAAGTGATATTTACGTGCCTACAGGCAACCGAGGCTATACCTTAGAGCGCTATTACTTGCCTGTCACCGAAGGTAGCACATCCTTTATTATCAAAGGGAATTCTGCACTGTCAAAAGTCCAATTAACTCATGCTCTCAAGGTTATTCATCCGAGTCTAAACTTTGCTTTTTTTGAGCCTGTAGATGACATGCTAACCCAGAGGTTAAGACAAACTTGGCTGCAAGCAATGTTGACTGTCGCCCTATTAGCCCTTACCTTAAGCCTAGCTGGCGCCGGGATCTACGGCGTGCTCAACTACAGTGTACAAATGCGTCGCTATGAACTTGGCATTCACTTGTCGTTGGGCGCACATACACACAAACTGATAGCACAAGTGCTCAAGCAGAGTCTAACACCGGTAATGATTGGCCTTGGAGTGAGTGCATTAACCGTTGCAATCGGATATGGGATACTGACAAAGATAAGCACAACTGCTATTTCCGTGAGCTGGTTCGCTGTTATCGTGACAATCCCTATCATGCTGCTGATTGCGCTCATCGCAAGCTATTTACCTGTGCAAAGGGTGATAAGGCAAGATCCCATTAAAGCGCTAAGAAACGAATAAGTTAATAACAACAGGAATGCGTAGGCAAAGCGTGGCGTGTAAACGCTCTTTGCCTACAACACACTATGCAAGGTTCAATTTTAATCGTTGATGACAAGGCCGATATCCGCCTTAGCTTACAGTTTTTACTAAAAAACCACGGTTTTACCATTTTCCAAAGTAGTAGTCTTGATTGTGCCGCTAAGCAGCTCAATGCGCACGACATTGATATTGTACTGCTAGACATGAACTATGAGCTCGATACGACATCCGGCGATGAAGGTCTCGCTTTTTTGAGTCAGTATGCAAGCCAAAGTAGCGCAACCTTTATTGCGATGACCGCTTGGTCTAGCGTCGAACTCGCCGTCGAAGCCATGCAGCGCGGCGCCAAAGACTTTTTTGCCAAGCCTTGGGACAACCACGCTGTAGTAATGATGGTGAAAAAGCATTTAGGGCTAAAGCAAATCACTGCAAAACAACAATCGGCTTCCCCCCTACTAACCACAGCTAAAATAGCGCCAAATGTAGACCATGCTGATGCGTTACTCTGGTTAAGCCCTACGATGCAAGCGCTAAAAAGCCAACTTGATCGCATTGCCAAAACCAAAGCGAATATATTGCTTAGAGGGGAAAATGGTACGGGAAAATCACAAATTGCCAGCTACATCCACCAGCAAAGTAACATCACAGGCAACTTTGTGAGCACCAATATGGCGGCCATTCCAGAGTCACTGTTTGAAAGCGAAATGTTTGGCCATGTGAAAGGTGCGTTTACTGACGCTAAACAGGATAGACAAGGTCGTTTCTCAATGGCTGAGCAAGGGACTTTGTTTTTGGATGAGGTAGGCACACTCACAGAGCCTCAACAAGCGAAGCTACTACGAGTATTAGAAACAGGGGAATATGAAGCTGTTGGCTCGAGCAAAACGCAGCATGCAAGCTGTAGAATCATTAGCGCAACTAATGCAGATTTAGAGTCGCAACAACAAGCAAGTCAATTTCGTAGTGACCTGTATTTCAGACTAAATACAATGGAGTTTGAGATCCCACCACTGCGCTTGCGTCGCACAGAGATAATTCCGCTGGCCGACTTTTTTATTCAAAAGCACGCAACGGCCTATGAATTAGACGTAAAACCTTTGTCTCATGCAGCGAAAACAAGACTACAAAGTTACGCATTCCCGGGTAATATCCGTGAACTTAGCCATATGATGGAACGTGCGATTTTACTGTGTGATGGCACTGAAATTGAAGAAAGCGCGCTTTCTTTAAAATCTGTGGTAACCACAGAGCAGAGTGAGCCTGAAATGATGACGCTAGATCAAGCCGAGCAAAAATTGATTAAAATGGCGCTGTGCCAATGCCATGATAATGTGGAAGATGCTGCGGTTTTACTTGGGATCAGTAAAAGTGCCCTATATCGTCGCCTTGATAAGTTCGATATTAAAACGCGATGAGCTTGCCTATGAAAAAGCCTAACTTTGAACAGACTATCGAGATTTTTTGTCTGGTTATTTGGTTGCTGTTCACCGTGCTCAGCGCTTTTTTTATGGTCATCCTTGAGGTCTCAACACTCAGTGTTATCACCTATTTTATCCTTGTCCTTTGTCCGCTCGCACTGCTGCTGTATCATTTTAAACAGCGCCTGATACAACCTTTTTATCACCTCTCAACCACCATAGAGGCGATTAAAAACGAAGAGTATGGACAGCGCTTGTACACCTCTGACAGCTCGGGAATTCTTCACAGTTTGCAGCAGGAAACACAGCAATTGTGTGAACAGCTGCAATCATTCAAATCAGAGCGAGACCACCAAGCCATATTACTATTTAGACTCATTGAGCAACTGCCCAGCCCCATCGCGATTTTCGATAACGACACTGCACTGGTGCATGCCAATGAAGCCTTCTCAAATTGGATTGGCAAACCATGGCAAAGCCAGCGTTTATTAAAAGCGCATAAGTTTAGCCTTGAATATCATCGTGGTCATTGGCACTTTAACCACCCCACCTTAGGTGATGAGTGGCAACTTCGCTATAGCGAGCTTACCATTGCAGGCATGCAGGCGCACTTAGTGATCTTAACCGATGTGCAAGCGGTTGTCAGTCAAGCTCAGCGCGACGCTTGGCAAAAAATGATCAGAGTGCTCAGCCACGAAATTCATAATTCTCTCTCGCCGATTAAGTCACTTGCTCAAACCTTGATAGAAATTCCCACCACGCAAGAAAATCAAGCCGATTTTGAACAAGCGCTTGGCGTGATTGTGCAGCGCAGCGATGGCCTGATGTCATTTGTTAATCGCTATGCAAGCGTTGCAAAACAGCATCAACTTCATATAGAAGCGATATCCATAAATGACTTACTAACACCGCTCGTAGGGCTTTTCGACAATCGCGTGAGATTAACCATTGAACAGGACTTTACGCTGCAAATTGATCAAAGCTTACTTGAGCAAGCACTTGTAAACCTGATTAAAAATGCCTTGGAAGCTGGAGGTGAGCGCAATGCTGTTTACGTCAAAGCGTATCACAATCATAAATTCGCAGGTATTGAAGTACTCGATGAAGGGCATGGCATAAAGAACGCTGACAACCTGTTTGTACCTTTTTATACCACCAAATCAACGGGTAAAGGGATTGGGCTCATCTTAGCTAAAAATATCGTTGAACAGCATAACGGAAAACTGAGCTTAACCAATCGTAAGGATGCACAAGGCGCAATTGCTCATATTCAGCTTCCACTGGTGGCAGCGAATAAGTGAGTGTTCACCGCCACTTCTAGGCAACATTTATTCGGACATTTTAAGCATCGCAATCAACTGACGGCCAGCAGCAATGGTATTGGTTTCACCACTATAGATGTTGTCGCATTCTTTCGATCCAAACACTTCTTTAATCCAAACAAGTAATAATACGTGTTAACCGATTAACTTTGAGCCCTCGTAAAAGTGCTGCCGATGCTCAAGGTAGCGCATCCACACTCTATCCATTTGCGACTGATATAATTTTGCGCCATGTTTGTAATCCGTACCGTGCAACAGCAGCATATCCGCAAGTTGCATGCTGCTGGTCATGGCATGCAACATACCTTGCGAAGAGAGCGGATCAAAGCTCATGCTCGCATCACCCACCGCATACCAGCCTTTTGCTGCGCAACTATCCAAACGGGCCGAATTTGCACTTACCATTGGGCGCAGGTATGCTGTTTCTATATTCACCAAGTCCACTAAGGTGTTAAATCCCCTCACCTGCTTTACTTTGGCTAAAAAATCTCGAGCGTTGGTGATGTTGCACTTTTTGATCGCATCAGCGCAAGCCTGCCAAGAAAACACCCGAGGCTGCATATTAGGATCGAGTGAAGAGCATGCCGCGCTCGGCGCACTATACCACCAGCCATTTTCTTCATCGCTTATCACCGCAAACTGTTTCGTCGTGGCAACCTCTGCGGTAAGCCACAGTGCCATTTGCTTATCAAACTGTTGTAGTTTTGCACCGAGTCGCCTCGCCAGATGACAGGCGCGACCGGTGGCATCAATAAGCAGTGTTGTCGTGATAGACATGTCAGTGTCGCAGCCTTCAACCCTAACTTGCCAACTTGATTGTGTTTGCACCACATCAGTAAGCTTTGTAGAAGATAACAAAGGGATACCACGAAGCACTAATTGATCACGAAGCTGCTGTTCAAAATGCTGCCGATGAATGTGCCATCCCAAACCATCGGGGTTTTTAACGTTATCCACTATGGTAGGCGATTCACTACCCCAAAACGAAATCATACCGTGACAAGTGAGATGTTCCGGGCTTTGTAGTAAGTGCAACAAATTAAGCTTTTTGAGAATTCTAGACGCCGCTGGCGGTAAACACTCGCCCACTTTGTCTTTAGCTGCGGCGAGCTTATCGACTACTATCACCTGGTAGTGAGGATGCAAGGCAAGTGCAGCAATGCATCCTGCAATGCCTGCACCTACAATTACAATATCCGATTTCCTTTCAGCCATATTAGCCCTTATTATTTGCGATTCCGGCGGTGTGCTTTGTCGGTTTGTGACAAATCAGGACGACAATCTCGCATGCTTTCATTACGACTTGCTGTCAGCAGTTTTTCTGCTTTGTGATCAGCTTTGACTGGTGTTAACCCTACTTGCATGGTGGTTGGAAAACCTGTTACGCCTTTTTCTGTCTTCGGTAATACCACCGCCAATTGACCAAACCCAGTGATCATACTGTTGATCTGCTCAATATAGTTAGTTGAAGGGCCTATCGGCAAATCGTTTAGCCACAGCTCCCGGTCATTAAATGCTGCTTGTCGCTCTGCAAATGGCCTAGTTTCATCAACTACCCTGTGATAATTTTGCTCGCTAAGCATATTATTTGGCACTCGTGCAGGCCAAAAGGTCGGTAAATAAGGGTCGTAAGCTTCATTGTAGCCATCGCGACAACTCGCGGTGTCTGTTTGCCAAGGAATGGCCATCCAACGCGTAATGCCACCAGCAACCTGCCCCGTTTTTAACGGGCCACTCGAATGCAGCGCGATTTCTGATGTCATTTCCACGCCATAATTGGTGCCGTGGGTCGGTGCAGTATCTTCTGAATGCTTAAGACGGAAAGCCTCGCTATACATGCCCGCTGTACGCATTGGCCAAGTCATTTCACATCCAGGATGGAAAGCATCCGCTAAACAGAACTCCATCGCCGCTTTAGTTAACATCTCTGGTTGCTCAGCAACCGGAATTTCATCAATGCTGGTTGGGGGGCGATAACAAGGGTCGTAATCAGAATCAAATTCGCCATTCGACCACTGCTGTAACATATTCAACTGAATTTCTGTCAGCGTGACAAACTGCCTTGGCGAGTCATCGGCATCTACACTCATCGCATCGCCGTACAACCAAGGCCACAGCTGCGGTGCGGTAGCAGCAAATTTAGGATCCCAACTATGTTTTTCATCCGCTGTGGTGACTTTTTCTATCTGTCTAAAGTTATTAAAGAGATTACGTCTTGCTTCTTGCCATGTGCGTGAGTTGTCATTTAAACGGCAGATCCAAGTCTCTGAAGTAAAATCAAAGGGGCTATTCCAGCCAAACCCTGCGGCAAATCCCGCATTAACCCATTGTAAATCGGTTAACCTTTGGAAAATTGGCAGAATGTCTTTACTAAAGGAGGGGTTACCTTCAGGTGCTGGTAGTATCTTGGCATCAACTGCAACCTGGCGCATTAAATCCCACATGGTTCGCGGAGATTTTTGCATTGGTGCGTAATCTGGTGGCGCACAAATAACCCATGCAGGTTTCACATCAAGTGCTTTGCCTTGATATTTCACCTCAGCAGTTACAGGGCCGTCCGAAGTATCGTCGTACCAGCCTTCATTATTACCGAACGTGATCGCCTCGTGGCCTTGAGGATTTTCTGACACCCCGTGTCCACCAAGCATAAGTAAGCGGCCCTTGTCATCGGTACGCATTTCGCCTAAGTACACTTTTTTACCAGCAAAGCATCCTTCAAAGCGACTACAACCACACCCAGAAGCAATACCACTGATCTGCTGCGCACCACCATCAATGAGCAAGCTGTTACGGTCGTTTACATTGAGGTTGCGCAGTAAACTCGGCTCGGCCTCCATCGCCTCTGGAATATCCAACGCTAATTGAAACTCATACCAAGATGCTTTTTGATTAGCCAAGCGAGCATGCCAAATGATAGAAGCGCCATCGTCGCAAGTGAGTTCTTTAACGATGTTGCCCTCGGCGTCCAATCCATAAATACGAAAACGCGCGGCTTGGCGCTTCAACGCTCCCGTGCTATCGCGATAGTAATTCATATCTCTTGGAATGGCGGTATCGACCTCAGGGCCAATAAAAAATTCTTCAGGGCTGTTACCAACCCGCATTACACCTATGGGTGGGTATATGGCAGCTGAAACAATGGGGTTTTGATTGCAGTGATGTGACATGTTGTAATCCTTTTTACAGTGGTTCAATTCATGAAGCATTACTGCAGTGTAGAAGCTATTTCTGACTTAAACCATTACATCGAATTACAACTTAAACACGAAAATATTTTGCTTAATCTAAGATTTGGACAGGGAATGTTCTAACTCATTGTTGTTAAAGTACAACTTAATTTACCTCCTTGTCTAACCAGAGAATTTTAGGGAAAACACCGCTTCCGCATCCTGCTCTCGCTATGGTGCCAACTTCCTATAAGCAAGGCGAATTTGCTAACCAATATAGCTATTGGTTAGTAATTAAACACCATTTGCACTGGAGCTGACTGCTAGAAAGGTATTAACTATCCACAACTCAAGTTAATTAGCGAAGGAACTTATATTTTTTATATCATGTAGTCCACAACATTGCAGCACAGGAAGGCTTTCTCTAAAATACATCTAACTTAAAAAAGAGATTGGAAACTCATGGCTCAATATATTTATACCATGTCGCGGGTGAGCAAAGTTGTGCCACCTAAGCGCACTATTCTGAAAGATATTTCTTTATGCTTTTTCCCGGGCGCTAAAATTGGTGTTTTAGGCCTTAATGGTGCAGGTAAATCGACCTTACTTCGCATTATGGCGGGTGTGGATAACGAATTCGAGGGCGAGGCACGTCCGCAACCTGGTACTAAGATCGGTTACCTACCGCAGGAACCTGTACTAGACGAAAGCAAAACCGTTCGTGAAACGATTGAAGAAGCAGTTGGCGAAGTAAAACGCGCCCTGAATCGATTAGACGAAGTGTACGCAGAGTACGCGATGGAAGACGCTGACTTTGATGCGCTAGCTAAAGAGCAAGGCGAATTAGAAGCTATCATCCAAGCACATGACGGTCACAACCTAGATAATGCGCTTGAGCGCGCTGCCGATGCGCTTCGTTTACCAGAATGGGATGCGAAAATTGAGCACCTATCAGGTGGTGAAAGACGCCGTGTTGCTATCTGCCGCCTGTTACTTGAAAAGCCAGATATGCTGCTTCTTGACGAACCGACTAACCACTTAGATGCCGAGTCGGTTGCGTGGTTGGAGCGCTTCCTTCATGACTACGAGGGCACAGTGGTAGCGATCACCCACGACCGCTACTTCCTAGATAATGTAGCAGGCTGGATTTTAGAGCTTGACCGTGGCCATGGTATTCCGTGGGAAGGTAACTATTCTTCATGGCTTGAGCAAAAAGATGCACGTTTGAAGCAAGAAGAAAAATCAGAGAAAGCACGCCAGAAGTCGATTGAAAAAGAACTTGAATGGGTACGCTCAAATCCAAAAGGTCGTCAAGCTAAGTCTAAAGCACGTATGGCGCAGTTTACCGAGCTTCAGCAAAACGACTATCAAAAGCGTAACGAAACCAACGAGCTATTCATTCCACCTGGTCCTCGCTTAGGCGACCAAGTGATTGAAGTGAGCAACTTACGTAAGAGCTTCGGTGACAGATTGTTGATTGACGATTTGAACTTCAACGTACCTAAAGGTGCAATTGTTGGGATCATCGGTGCAAACGGCGCGGGTAAGTCAACGCTGTTTAGAATGCTAAGCGGTCAAGAGCAGCCAGATAGTGGTAACATCACTATTGGTGAAACGGTTGAAATCGCCACTGTTGAACAGTTCCGTGATGACATGGACGGTAATAACACCGTATTCCAAGAGATCTCTAACGGCCAAGACATTCTTAAAATTGGTAACTTTGAAGTACCAAGCCGCGCCTATGTTGGCCGCTTTAACTTTAAGGGCAATGACCAACAAAAGTTTGTAAAAGAGCTGTCTGGTGGTGAGCGCAATCGTCTGCACTTAGCAAAACTACTAAAAGCAGGCGGTAACGTACTGTTGCTGGATGAACCAACCAACGATCTAGACGTTGAAACGTTACGAGCCCTAGAAAATGCGATTTTAGAATTCCCGGGCTGCGTTATGTGTATCTCGCACGACCGTTGGTTCCTAGACCGTATCGCGACCCACATTCTAGACTACCGTGATGAAGGCCAAATCAACTTCTTTGATGGCAACTACACTGAATACGAAGAATGGTTGAAGAAGACCTTTGGTGCTGAGGCGGCAGAGCCTAAACGTATCAAATATAAGAAGATTGGCTAATAATTAAAACATTAGGGCCTGTTGATCTTTCAAGTTTGTTTTTGCAGCAGTTTGATTGGTATTTATACAAGGCAGAGCCAGCGTAGCGTAGTCATTCTACGTAAGTCTGGCGATAACGCAGTAGAAATGCCAATCAAGCGCTGCCCTTTGGGTTGACCTGAGTGCGCTTTGTTCATTGTTGCTCAACTTTTGCCTAGATTACTAGGCGGCAAGTCGAGCGTCGCGACCAAAACACACTCAGAAGAACAAAAATCAAACAGCAAAGGTCAACAGGCCCTAGTCTATCGACGATAGATAATCTAAGGCTCTTCGTTAGGAGCCTTTTTTATTTTTTAATACTTGCTTAGCTTTATTCATGCCGCACTGTGGAGGCAAGTCGCAAATCAAATTGCAGTAGCAATCCCATCCAAGCGGCGTAATTTATTGTCATTGTTAGTAGCGAGCACAATGATATAAGCTATTCTTTACCTATACGGACTATTAGGATCAGTAATGAAAGAACGTCGACGTTTTTCCAGAGTTATTTTTTCAAACGAGGCACAGTTTATGGCCTCAAGCGGTGATTTTAGCTGCGAAATCTTGGATTTGTCGCTCAATGGCGCGTTACTCACCCTGCCCGATGGCTATGTGCCACTTAAAAACGACCCTGCAAGTTTAAACTTTTATCTACCTGGTAGTGATATTCAAATTACAATGGAGGTAGAGGTTCGTCACGTTGAAGAAGGTCATCTAGGTGTACATTGCCGCCAAATCGATCTCGATAGTGTGACGCATTTAAAGCGCCTTATTGAACTTAACCTGGGAGATGATGATATACTTCATCGCGAGCTAGAGCAGCTCACCTACGATGATGATTAATACCAATTCGCTTAATTAAGCTAATTGATATTAGACGGATCGATTTTACACTTATGTTAAGAATTTCTGTTGATGAACACCCACACTGGCGTGAACAAGCAAAAGCCCACGGCTTTGAGCTTCATACTATGTATGGTGAAAAGTATTGAGACGAAAGTGCATATTATCAATTTACGTTAAAGCAAATTGAGCAAGACTTGGAAGATCCAAGTGACGAACTCCACCAAATGCGCTTACACCTTGTCGATTTAGTGTGTAATGACGAGTCTCTTCTGCAACCGTTTGCTAATCCTGAGTCTCAATGGGAATTAGTGACTCGCTCATGGCGTCATCGAGACCAAGCGCTCTATGGTCGCTTTGATTTTAGTTACGATGGAAAGTCACCAGCCAAGCTGCTGGAGGCCAATTGCTGGAGGCCAATTTCGACACGCCCACCAGCTTATTCGAAACGGATTACTGGTAGTGGCTTGAAGAACAGGTAAAAGCCGGTAAGTTACCACGTAATGCGGATCAATTAAATGACCTTCAAGAAGCGCTGATGGGCACTGTTATCAACTGCATAAATGCTACCGTGGTGCTCCCCTACACTTTTCTTGCTGCAAAGAAAGCTTTGACGACTTGGGCACCATTCAATATATGCGCAGTTGCGCGATGGAAGCTGGACTCAAAACGAAGCAAGTTTTTATCGAAGATATCGGATTTGATAACCAACACTTTGTCGACCTTGATGATTCAAAAATCCAATGGATGTTTAAGCTATACCCATGGGAATTTATGTTTCAAGATGAATATAGCGAACAATTATCGGAAGCAAAAGTGCAATGGCTAGAGCCTCCAAGGAAAGCGATTTTATCTAATAAAGTAATCTTACCTTTGCTATGGCAAACCTTTCCAAATCACTCAAATCTGTTACCGGCATACTTTGAACAGGACAAGCATAAAATTGCAAGTAGTGAGTCCGGCTATGTGAAGAAGCCGTTATTTTCTCGCGAAGGCGCGAATATTGAAATCCGAAAAGATCAACAGCTGTTTGCACAATCTGCTGATAGATATCGCGAAGAAGGTTATATTTATCAAGCTTACTCACCTTTACCCAAATTTGCAGGCTTCAGTACGCTCATCGGCTCATGGATTGTCGGCGATAAAGCGATTGGAATTAGTGTTCGTGAAGATAAAAGCCTGATCATCCAATATCTTAGCCGTTTCTTACCCCATATCATTGTTGGCTAAACTCATTGAACATTAAATAACTTAGTCGGTATGGAACAAATGTGTTCCATCTCTCAAATTAGTGTTCAGCCGAGAATAAAAGCTTATTAAATTCATGCCATTCGTGCTTTTTAGACAAACACTTGGCAAAACCCGCCGCAAAAATTAACACAAACTTAACCAGTGTACTAAAGTAGTAACTGGGTTTTGCATCAAGTTGAGAAAACAATACTTGGCTTGTTGCAACAAATTTTTGGGAAGTGCACTCAACAGGTTGGAGTGCATAGATACGTTATAGATCACTTAGCGAGCTAGGAAGTAATACCAATTGGTATAAAAGCAGTCAGCCTCAAAAGTGTGAGACATCGTCGACTAAGGAACTCACATGACTCACTACAAAATAGGTACAGACATTAGTCAAAAACCCATTCCAGAAGCGGTCAAAGTCGCAGTGATAGGGGCTGGCATGTCTGGTTTGTATAGCGCTTGGCGATTACAGTGCGAAACAGACGTTGATGACTTCGCCATTTTTGAGCGCAGCAACCGCACAGGTGGAAGATTGGACTCAGATCTTATCCATTTCAGAGATAACCGCGCAGGAGCAAAGCCTGACAGCACCATTACAGTCAAAGAAGAACAAGGTGGTATGCGGTTTCTATTTGAGGGTATGGATGACCTAATGGCCCTCTTTCTAAAGTTAGGCCTAGAAGATCAGATAGTCCCGTTCCCCATGAATAGCGGCGGCAATAACCGGCTCTACTTTCGCGGTACCAGCTTTTCGGTAAACGATGCTGAACAAGACGACTATCATATTTGGTCGGCACTTTATAACCTCGACCCAAACGAACAAGGTGTTAATCCCAAAGACATTATTAATGTTGTTTTTAATCGTATCTTGCAAGTGAATCCACAGTTCGATTCAAGGCCAGAGGTTCGCGGTCCAGAGTTTTGGCAGGATTTCCGTCTGCAATGTCAATGGCAAGGTGAACCGCTATATAATTGGTCTTTGTGGGATTTACTCACTGATATGGGTTATAGCCAAGAATGTATCACCATGCTGTATCGTGTTTTGGGCTTTAATGGCACCTTCTTATCGAAAATGAATGCGGGGGTTGCCTATCAGCTTTTGGAAGACTTTCCTGCAGATGTCGAATTTAGAACCTTTAAAGACGGCTTTAGCACCCTGCCAAACGCGCTGGTGGATAAAATAGGTAAAGAGAAGATTTACCTGCAAACGAGCATCGATAGCATCGCCTTTGATAAAGCAGACAATCTTTATGTACTTAAGTACACCAAAACCGAGCAAGACGGACAGATAAGCGAAGGAACATTTAAAGCCGAAAAGCTTATTTTAGGGCTGCCAAGGCTCGCGCTTGAAAAGTTGTTCATAGCGTCAGATGTATTCAAACAGCTACCAAAGCAGCGGCGCGATGCGTTATGGGATACATTGCTAAGCACAAGCAACCAACCGCTCCTGAAGATTAATTTATATTACGACACTGCATGGTGGGGAACCGGCATGACAGGCCGCCCAGCTGTCAGTTTTGGACCTAACTTTGCCGATTTACCAACAGGTTCTGTTTATCCCTTTTATGCTTTAGATGATGAACTCGCAGCCGCGCTTATGTATAACGAGCGTCATGCCGAGCCTAACTCTGAAACCCAACACAAACTCGAAGGGATAGAAGCAGCTAAATACAGTCGCCCAGCCGCATTGACTATTTACTGTGATTATTTAAATATTAATTTTTGGAGTGCACTGCAAAATAAAGGTGAGCTTTATCATCACCCTCGTGAGTCGGAACTCGTTGAATCTATTCCCAGTGATATATTTCCAGCCTCGGAAGCGGTTGTACGACAAGCGACACAATTCTTTAAAGACATTTTTAATACACATTATGTTCCACAGCCCACCCTCACAAGCGCTCGAATTTGGGAAGGGAATGTGAATTTCAATGTCCCTGAAAATCTTCAATTTGGTTTTGGTGTACATCAATGGGCGATTGGAGCGAATGATAAAGACGTCATCGAAGGTTTAGTAGAGCCGTTGCCAAATCTATTTACCTGCGGTGAAGCTTACTCTGATTATCAGGGCTGGGTAGAAGGTGCATTACGTTCGACAGATTTAGTGCTACAAAAAGGGTTTGGCTTAGCGCCACTAAGCAAAGTCTTTGAAACAGACCAAGGCTGTAGCTCTTCAGAAGCAATACAAATCGCCTATCGAAAAATTGCTAATGAAATGATTATGGAATATATCGATCCTAACTTTTCGCCAAACACTAAAGACAAAGTAACGCTTGCTGATGCCAATAGTGTGCTTGGCGTCAACCTCAGTTATTTCGATAAGCCCTAACCCGCTTCTCTAGTAACGAGGAGTTTTTTACTCCTCATTATCCCCACCTTGCAGAACTAATTGATAGTTTTCGATCAACAAGAACCGTTCAGGCGTATTTCAAGTTAATCCAAGCTGCTCTGAGCCCTGTGATAAGTATTCTACGCTTTTGTGATAAAAACGTGATAACTCCGTGAGCCTATCTCAATATCTTGCGGCCATGATAAGGAGACTGTTAATCCTAATAAGAAGAGTACATCATGAAAGCAAAAATCCTGGCAACATTAGTCGCAACGTGTTTATCAAGCGCTGCGCTGGCACAAGACCTTGAAGTAAAAATCACTAACCTCACTCACGGTATTTACTATACGCCTTTACTGGTGGCTGCTCATAATCAAGATACCGCTCTTTTTAAACTCGGCGAGCAAGCTTCTGAAGCATTGCAAGCCATGGCCGAAGGCGGTGACATTTCAGCTTTAGGACAAATCCTCGAAAGCTCAAACGCCAATATGGTCGCCAACCCAGCTGAGGGGCTACTTGCACCCGCAGGCTCTACAATGGCGATGATATCAACGAGTGAAGGAAATACGCATCTTTCAATTGTGGCGATGCTACTTCCTACCAATGATGGATTTGTAGGATTAAATGCGTGGCCTATTCCAAGCGCTGCCGGCACCTATGAAGTTTACCTTAATGCCTATGATGCAGGTACTGAAGCGAATAATGAATTAGTTGTCGAAGGCTCTGGTGCACCCGGTATTTTAGGGATCCCAGCATCGCCAGGTGCGGCTCCTGGCACTCAAGGAGCTGGCGTCACAGCAAGTGAAGAAAACACCATGGTCCATATTCACAGAGGCAACGTAGGTGACAACGAGCAAGTCGGCGGTAATAGCGATCTGCATAACACCGTGCACCGTTGGTTAAATCCTGTGGCAAAAGTAACAATAACCGTAAAATAAGGGGGGAGCTATGAAAGCGAAATTAGCATTAATTGCCATGTCTGCGCTCCTACTCAGTGCATGTGGAGACAATGACAATAATATGGTGATGCCAGAGCCTCCGGTTGAGCCGGAGCCAGTTGAGTATGAGTTTGCCATCACTATCACGAACCTTACACACGCACAGCCTATGTCACCAATTGCAGCGCTGCTTCATCAGTCTGGTCATTACTTTACTGTCGGCATGCCAGCAAGTGAAGCATTAGAGCAACTTGCAGAGGGCGGAAATAACAGCGATATTATAGCCGATGAGATGACACAAGCATCCGTC
The DNA here is from genome assembly GCF_002850255.1 of Pseudoalteromonas sp. NC201. Taxonomy (NCBI): domain Bacteria; kingdom Pseudomonadati; phylum Pseudomonadota; class Gammaproteobacteria; order Alteromonadales; family Pseudoalteromonadaceae; genus Pseudoalteromonas; species Pseudoalteromonas sp. NC201. Next base: position 1,231,144 of record NZ_CP022522.1, on the reverse strand, counting down.
TCAACAGATGGACCTTTAGGCCCCGGTGCGACAACCAACCTTTCCATCAAAACTACAGACCTTTCTGAGCTTAAGTTATCGCTATTAACCATGATGGTGAATACCAATGATGGATTCTCCGGTCTAAATGCTATAGACGTCTCTGCGTTGCCCGTAGGTGAGGTGCAAATGTATCGAACACTTGCCTACGATGCTGGCACTGAGCTGAATAGTGAAGCCGCGGGAACCATACCAGGCCCAGCAGACAGCGGTGAGGGCTTTAACGCAGAGCGCAACGATAATCACAACATGGTGACGATGCACAGTGGTGTAGTTGGTAGTGATGATGGACTCCAAAGTTCAACGCTCACTAGTATCCATAAATTTGATAACCCGCTGCTTGCAGTCACTATCGAGAGAATTAAATAGCCTATGCGCAAACGTCTGCCATAGGCGTTTGCGCTTTCATAAAGGGCTATTTATGTTAGAAACCGTGTTGCTAGTTGAAGATGACTTAGACATAGCGAGATTGCTCCAAGTGCATTTAGAGGAGTTAGCTTTAGAGGTAACGCATGTTGCCGACGGCAGCCAAGTATTATCGGCTGCTAAAGCGAACGATTTTGCCGTGATTTTACTGGATTTAATGCTACCTAATATGGATGGACTAACCCTTTGTCGAGAGCTTAAGGCGCTTTACCCTATGAGTAGTGTCATCATCGTCACCTCAAAAAGTAGCGATATCGATAGGATCATTGGACTTGAAGTTGGTGCGGACGACTATATATGCAAGCCTTTTAATACGAGAGAGTTGCAAGCAAGGGTGAAAGCGCAGCTACGTCATGTCAGGCAACTTAAGCAATCAATGCAGACTGAAAATGCGGACTTCCCACGCGATAAAATTGCAGTTGGAAACTTAGTTATCGATGCCTGTTGTCATGAAATTTCGTTGGCTAATGTTAGATTAGACCTTACTGCAACCGAATTTGAGCTGCTGCAGTTTTTTGCTAAACACCCAAATCACGTGTTTTCTCGAACCCAGTTATTAGAATCAGTATGGGGCTACCAACACTCAGGATACGAGCATACCGTTAACTCCCATATTAATCGTCTGAGGGCAAAGCTTGAAGCTATTTCAAATAATACGGTGATAGAAACAGTATGGGGTGTTGGTTACAAATTAAATTCAGCCTCTCTTTGCGGGCAAAGCGTATGAAGCTCTCACTCTACAAAAAACTCGCACTGATCTTATTTGTCACTTTCGTTGTCATTGCAGCGATTTTCGTTTGGTGGACCCAAGCGCTATCTCAAGTCTCTAAGTCTCAAGCAGAACAACAATTACACCTCGCACTTGCGACCCATCTTGTTGACGATAATCCCCTAATAAAAGAGGGAGTGTACGACTATGACGGTTTGAGTAATCTATTTCACACCTTGATGATCTTAGGCCCCTCATTCGAGTTTTACTTCGTCTCCCCTGAAGGTAAGTTATTAACTTACTCTGCCGCCCCTGGAGAGGTTAAACGTCAGCAAATTGATGTTACCCCTTTAAAAAAACTCCTAAAGAGCAATAGCCAACTACCTGTATTTGGAGATGATCCGAGAAGCGTTAACGGCAGTAAAATTTTCTCTGTAGCCCCTGTATTTAATCAAGATATTTTGCAGGGTTATCTATATATCATCATCGGCTCATCAAAATACGATAGCATTATTGAGCAACTAAAAAATTCAGACAAGGTGATGCTTGGTGTAAGTTGGTTATTAGGCACTTTGTTCTTTTTGCTGGTTGTTGTCCTGCTACTACTTAATAAAATCACTAAGCCCGTGTCCAGACTGACTCAATATATAGATCATGTCAGCCAAAACCAGTTTAATATTAGTCGTGATGCTCAAATAAATTGGCCCGAAGAACATGATGAGATCCATCAGCTGGGTCGCAGCGTCAATGCTATGCTGGATAAAATTCAGCAGCAATTAACCACACTTAACCTCAAAGATGAACAACGTAAAGAACTACTTTCACAGCTAAGCCACGATCTCCGCACACCACTTGCCTCGCTTAAAGGTTACATTGAACTGATAGAAAAACAAACGAGTGACAAAAATATCGTTTCGCACATCGAAATTGCCAGCAAAAATATAAATCAGCTCAATCATCTTATCGCGCAAATTTTTGAACTCGCCCATCTAGAAGCTGGACATACCAAACTTCATATTGAGCCCTTTAATCTACTTGAACTTATGTATGACGTTGCGGCTAAATTTACATTGCAAGCTAAACGGCGCGGAATAACCATCTCAATAAGCCCGAAAGCAAGCGAAGTTAGTGTATACAGTGATATCGGGAAATTAGACAGGATTTTATCAAACCTCATCGATAACGCTATCAGACATACTGATGCTGGTGGCGAAATACAGCTCACATTACAGCAGCAACAAGATATTGCTTTAGTGAGTGTTAATGATACTGGCATTGGGATAAGCGCCGCTGATCTTCCCTATATATTCGACGCTAGCTTTCAGGCCAAAAATAGCCTAAGTAACCGCAAACACAATGCAGGGCTAGGCCTTGCGATCACAAACGAGCTCGTTAAATTATTAAAAGGAAATATTAGCGTATCAAGCAAGCTAAACCGAGGTTGTAAATTTACAATTTCACTGCCACTTTGATTTGCTAATTCTCCTTCTTTAGGTACCTAAAGGAAAGTAGCATATTCTAGACGTATAGATATACAAATCGGTGGATAAACCACCTCCTACCATATTACACTTTGCTTATGCTGTAGTGAGAGCGAGTTTATCTCGAGAAGGTGATCACTTTGTAGATTGGGAAAGCCTTCAGCGTTTTCGACTTGGATGTGTATGCATACAAATCGGCGGGTAAACCGCCTACCACGTCGCACTGTGCTTATGCAGAGGTGGGAGCGAGTTTATCTCGTGATGTATTGAACTAAAAATGCAAAAAACCCATTACATTAATGTAATGGGTTTCTTTAATTGGGCCCTGACGATGTTCTACTTTCACATGGGTAATCCACACTATCATCGACGCTGTTTTGTTTCACTTCTGAGTTCGGCATGGGGTCAGGTGGTTCCAAAACGCTATGGTCATCAGGAAAATACTGTTTTTTAGTTTTTATTTTTATATTAAATTTGGCCCTGGCGATGTTCTACTTTCACATGGGTAATCCACACTATCATCGACGCTGTTTTGTTTCACTTCTGAGTTCGGCATGGGGTCAGGTGGGTCCAAAACGCTATAGTCACCAGGAAAACTGGGTGCAAATGTTTAATGACATCGTGCCTCGCACGAGCATTCCATTTGCGCAAGGTGAACCGATTTCGCGATACCGCTGAGGTTGGTCACCTTGTTTAATTCTTAAATCTGGAAAAAGCTATTAAATTCTTTTGTCTACTTTAGTCTATTAACTTCTGTTAGCTAAGGCCTCCATGGATGGAGGTCATGCTAGGAATTGTCTGGAACAATTCTAGTAAACCACTTTGGCGTTGTATGGTTAAGCCTCACGGGTAATTAGTACGAGTTAGCTTAATGCCTCACAGCACTTCCACATCTCGCCTATCAACGTTGTAGTCTTCAACGGCCCTTCAGTTGACTCTAAGTCAAAGTGAGAACTCATCTCAAGGCCTGCTTCCCGCTTAGATGCTTTCAGCGGTTATCAGTTCCGAACGTAGCTACCGGGCAATGCAATTGGCATCACAACCCGAACACCAGCGGTTCGTCCACTCCGGTCCTCTCGTACTAGGAGCAGCCCCTCTCAATTCTCAAACGCCCACGGCAGATAGGGACCGAACTGTCTCACGACGTTCTAAACCCAGCTCGCGTACCACTTTAAATGGCGAACAGCCATACCCTTGGGACCGACTTCAGCCCCAGGATGTGATGAGCCGACATCGAGGTGCCAAACACCGCCGTCGATATGAACTCTTGGGCGGTATCAGCCTGTTATCCCCGGAGTACCTTTTATCCGTTGAGCGATGGCCCTTCCATTCAGAACCACCGGATCACTATGACCTACTTTCGTACCTGCTCGACGTGTCTGTCTCGCAGTTAAGCTTGCTTCTACCATTACACTAACCGTACGATGTCCGACCGTACTTAGCAAACCTTCGTGCTCCTCCGTTACTCTTTGGGAGGAGACCGCCCCAGTCAAACTACCCACCAGGCACTGTCCTCAACCCCGATTCAGGGGCCTAAGTTAGAACATCAACACTACAAGGGTGGTATTTCAAGGTCGGCTCCACAGAAACTAGCGTCTCTGCTTCAAAGCCTCCCACCTATCCTACACATGTAGGGTCAATGTTCAGTGCCAAGCTGTAGTAAAGGTTCACGGGGTCTTTCCGTCTAGCCGCGGGTACACAGCATCTTCACTGCGATTTCAATTTCACTGAGTCTCGGGTGGAGACAGCGTGGCCATGGTTACACCATTCGTGCAGGTCGGAACTTACCCGACAAGGAATTTCGCTACCTTAGGACCGTTATAGTTACGGCCGCCGTTTACCGGGGCTTCGATCAAGAGCTTCGCCTAAGCTAACCCCATCAATTAACCTTCCGGCACCGGGCAGGTGTCACACCGTATACGTCATCTTACGATTTTGCACAGTGCTGTGTTTTTAATAAACAGTCCCAGCCACCTGGTCACTGCGGCTCTCGTTTGCTTACAGAGCAAGTCCTTCACAAACAAGAGCGTACCTTCTCCCGAAGTTACGGTACAATTTTGCCTAGTTCCTTCACCCGAGTTCTCTCAAGCGCCTTAGTATTCTCTACCTGACCACCTGTGTCGGTTTAGGGTACGATTCAGTATGAACTGAAGCTTAGAGGCTTTTCCTGGAAGTAGGGCATCAACAACTTCACCACCTTAGTGGCTCGTCTCGACTCTCAGCCTTGGCAACCCGGATTTTCCTAAGTCACCAGCCTACAGCCTTTCACATGGACAACCAACGCCATGCTTGCCTAGCCTGCTCCGTCCCCCCATCGCATTCATACCGAGTACGGGAATATTAACCCGTTTCCCATCGACTACGCTCTTCAGCCTCGCCTTAGGGGTCGACTCACCCTACCCTGATTAACATGGGATAGGAACCCTTGGTCTTCCGGCGGAGGAGTTTTTCACTCCTCTTGTCGTTACTCATGTCAGCATTCGCACTTCTGATATGTCCAGCATGCCTCCCGGCACACCTTCAGCCACTTACAGAACGCTCCCCTACCCCGCATACTTACGTACGCAGCCGTAGCTTCGGTGGTATGTTTAGCCCCGTTACATCTTCCGCGCAGGCCGACTCGACTAGTGAGCTATTACGCTTTCTTTAAAGGGTGGCTGCTTCTAAGCCAACCTCCTAGCTGTTTTAGCCTTCCCACATCGTTTCCCACTTAACATACACTTTGGGACCTTAGCTGACGGTCTGGGTTGTTTCCCTCTCCACGACGGACGTTAGCACCCGCCGTGTGTCTCCCGGATATTACTTTACGGTATTCGGAGTTTGCAAAGGGTTGGTAAGTCGGGATGACCCCCTAGCCTTAACAGTGCTCTACCCCCGTAAGTATTCGTCCGAGGCTCTACCTAAATAGATTTCGGGGAGAACCAGCTATCTCCCGGTTTGATTAGCCTTTCACTCCTAGCCACAGGTCATCCCCTAACTTTTCAACGTTAGTGGGTTCGGTCCTCCAGTTGATGTTACTCAACCTTCAACCTGCCCATGGCTAGATCACCGGGTTTCGGGTCTATACCCTGCAACTTAAGCGCCCAGTTAAGACTCGCTTTCGCTACGGCTCCCCTAAATGGTTAACCTCGCTACAGAATATAAGTCGCTGACCCATTATACAAAAGGTACGCAGTCACCCAACAAGTAGGCTCCTACTGCTTGTACGTACACGGTTTCAGGTTCTATTTCACTCCCCTCACAGGGGTTCTTTTCGCCTTTCCCTCACGGTACTGGTTCACTATCGGTCAGTTGGGAGTATTTAGCCTTGGAGGATGGTCCCCCCATATTCAGTCAAAGTTTCACGTGCTCCGACCTACTCGATTTCACTTTAGATAAGTTTTTGTGTACGGGACTATCACCCTGTTTCGTCATGCTTTCCAGCATGTTCCACTAACTACACTAAAGCTTAAGGGCTGCTCCGATTTCGCTCGCCGCTACTTTCGGAAT